>JACRLO010000002.1 GCA_016235245.1 Nitrospirota bacterium
GGCCATGAAGAAAGACCATAGAGTTTGGCGGTGCGAGGCATCAGTTGAAACAGACCGGCCGCTCCTGCCGGACTGAGGGCAGATGGAGTAAAAGACGATTCAACTTCTGCCAGCCAGACTAGTTTTTCCGGTACTTTTTGCGCGGCAAAAATCGGTTTCAGACGGGCCACGTACGCTTCGGCTCCTTTTGGCAAAGGTCTTTTTTCGAGTTGTTTTTGCCATGCTTTTCGTTCCACATCCGGCTCCGGGTTGGGAACCGGTTTGGGCGGTTGGCCAGGTTCGACTTTCGGTGGAGGCGCAACACGTTTAAATTGATCTGCCATTTCGAGATAATCCAGCCGGGTTTTCAACCATACTGCATAAGGCCAGGTTTCTTCATATTTTTCCAGCAGGGGCAATACTGTGGCGGCCGTTTCCTTGATTGAAGTAGTGTTCATCACGTTTTCGCCGTAAAGCCACTGTTGAAAATCGCGCATGAGCTTCTGAACTTTTGCCTGGTCCATGTCCCCCAGGAAACGGAGAACGTCCGGATCGATGTTTTCCTGTATCCACTGCCCACCATTCTGCAGAATGTCGTCGAAATTCATCTGGTCCTTTCGCCCGGCATACGAAAAGTCAGGGCACCGGGTGCCGGCATCAGAACAGAGGATAACGACTCTGTCGAACGTGCAGTCCATAAACAGATCTACGTGCTTTGACCAGTGGCCGGCAAGATCGATCCCGATTTCGTTCATCACCCGTATCACATCTTTTTGTACCTCCATCGGCATGGTCCCTGCTGAAAACGCAGCCCATCGGTCCTGATAAAAATGATTAACAATTCCCTCGGCAATCTGTGACCGTACGGCATTGCCTGTGCAGACGAACAGGATCGTAGAGATTCCGACATCCCGTGCAGCGCGATACCGTATCAGTTCGTGTTTTGCCTTTTCTGTGATCACAAGGCTCCGCTCTTCCTGCAGGCATAGAGGAGGACCCGGTAACAGCGTAGACATCGTGAGGCCTCGGCAACCGCTTCGGTATCAGTATAGCCATGATCGACCTCACGGAAATCACGACGCCGGTCGGCAGGCGGTTCGTGGCGGACCGGGATCCTTTTCAGCCCTCCCGGTATATCGATTTTCTCGTGTGGGTCATATACCCTGAGCCTTGCAAGCAGCAGCTCGTCCTTCTGCTCATCGAAGACCGGCACCTCACCGTGCTCCAGATAATGATCAATCTTCATGGCGCTCATCCTGCCGTGGGCGCAGGCGCGGATGACAACGTCAGGGCCGGTGACGCAGTCACCCCCGGAAAAAACTCCATCGCGCGTTGTCATGAAGTTTTCGTTTATGACGATCGCACCCTTTTCGGTCACGTCAACGCCGGGAAGGTTGCAGAAGCAGGCGAAGTCCCCTTCCTGCCCGATTGCAGCCACAACAACATCTGCGTCGACCACAAAGTCGGAGCCGGCAACCTCAACCGGTCTTCGCCGGCCTGTTGCATCAGGCTCTCCCAGTTCAATGGCGAGGCACTCGATCCCCCGCACCTTTTTGTCTTCAGCAAGGATCTTCTTTGGAGCGGTCAGGAAATGAAACTGCACGCCTTCTGCCTCGGCATCAGCCACTTCAACCGCATCCGCAGGCATCTCCTTTTTCGTCCTGCGGTACACGAGATGGGCCTCTTCAAAACCGATCCTCAGGGCAATCCGCACACAGTCTATCGCGACATTGCCGCCGCCGACCACAACGATCTTTCTGCCCCTGGGGACCTCATCGAGAAGTCCGAGGTTGATATTTCGGAGAAAGTAAACACCCGGCACATATCCGTAGTACCCCTTGTCTTCTCCTTCAACGCCCATGCTTTTGTGGCAGTGGCAGCCCATGCCTATAAAGACCGCCCTGAATCCTTCTGCCTGGAGATCGTCAAGCGAAAAGCTTGCACCGAGGGCCTTGCCGTATACAATGGTAACTCCACTGTCTTCAATAGTCCTTATCTCGTCCCGCAGGATTTCACGCGGCAGCCGGTAATCAGGGATTCCGACCGCAGCCATTCCTCCCGGCTCAGTCAGCATCTCGAAGATCGTAACCGGATATCCCAGCCCTGCCAGAAAGTGGGCAGCAGTGAGGCCGGCAGGGCCTGAACCTATTATTGCTATTTTCTGCTTATTTTTCTTCAGGCCTTTTTTACGAAGAGCAGGCTTCTTCAGGCTGCGCCCGTGGTCAGCAGCAAAACGCTTCAGGTGTTTGATCTGGAGGGGTTCGTCGATCAGGCCTCTGCGGCAGTTGAATTCGCATGGCCTTACACATACCCGTCCGAGCACGCCGGGCAGAGGGAGGCGCTCCCTGATAGTGCCAAGAGACGCCTCAAAATTATAAGATTTTATCTCTTCGATATATTTTGGAATATCGAGATGGATGGGGCAGGCCTGTATGCAGGGCGCAGTCTTCAGGGAATGGTACACAAACGCCCCGTCTTCACGCGGCGTTACTTTTTTCTGCTGTTTCAGGGCTTCTTCGTGCTGATCGATCAGGTGGAGAATAACCCTTGGAGAACTGCGGCCGAGTTCGCACATCGAGGTGAGACTCATTGTCTCTGCGATCTCCCGGAGCGTATCGAGATCTGTTTTTGAAGCATTCCCCTTTTTCATGCGGCCCACCACTCCGGTGATTACTCGTGAGCCGACCCTGCAGGGAATGCACTGACCGCAGGAATAGTGTTCGACTGCCTTGCAGTATTCATGGCAGAGTTCCAGAAGATCGATATCGTTATCCATAATCCGGATGCCTGCCCAGCCGATTATTGCCGATACGGTTTCACTGCCGTGCTGAAGTGGCGGCAGGGCCTCATTTTGTGCGTTATTCCAGAACGAAAAAGGTCTTTTCATCTGATATCTGCCGCGGGCGGGAACTGCCCGGTGAGGGCAGTGGCAAAGCGGTTTCTGCTGCAATCAGGACAGACATGACCGATGCTGCGTCTAAGCGGATCATCGACACGGGAAAGCACTGAAAGGATAAACTGTTCTGTGGTGAACGGTCTGTTGCAGAGATCGCAGGAAGCCAGAGGAAGTTTGTTAACGGTCTTGCCGCAGAGAACGATCCTGCGCACCGCCCCTTTGTCTTCAATGCCTATAGCCCCGACAGGGCATACGGCAGCACAGGTGCCGCAGCCGATGCAGCGCTCTTTTGTCATCGCGACCGTCTCGGCCACTTTATGACGGCCGGCTCCGGTAAATCCGAAACTCAGGGCATTGGCCCTGATCGTATCCCTGCAGACCCTGATGCAGAGTCCGCAGAGAATACAGGGATCAGTGCGCCTGAGAGAAAACCGTTTTTTGGTGAGTCCTGCTTCAGCTGACAGGGCAAGAAGCTCTGGCGAGGGCTTGGTTGCCGAAAGCATCAGTTGCAGGATCGTCCTGCGCATAGCCTGAATGCGCGGTGTTGCAGTCTCGACCATAAGTCCGTCAACCGGCATAAGGTTGCAGGACGTGGTTATGGTATGGCTCAGTGACGGGCCCTCGGCCTCAACAATGCAGAGCCTGCAGGAGCCGTAAGGCCCGAGCGCCTTATGATAGCAGAGCGTCGGAATAGCAATGCCAACGGAGCGGGCGGTATCGAGTACCGTCTTCTCCGGTTCGGCAGCAATATCACGTCCATCGATCGTGATCGTGGTCATAACCGTATTGGGGTATTTCAGTAGGGCAGATTTTCGGCGATCTCGCGGGCGAACTTCTCGCGCTTGTCAAGGGACGCCATGTCCGGCGTGATCCACTTGAGGGCTTTTGTGGTACAGCCGGTTACGCAGGCCGGTTCAAGCCCCTCATCCACGCGATGTCTGCAGTAGTCGCACTTGAAGACCCTGCCGGTATCCCGGTTCCACTGCGGCACCCCCCATGGGCAGGCGGTGATGCAGGACTTGCAGCCCACACAGAGCGAGGGCTCGACAAAGACGATCCCGTCTTTTGCGCGCTTCTGCATCGCGCCGGTTGGGCAGGCAGAGACGCACCAGGGGTTTTCGCAATGAAAGCAGGGCATGAAGATAAAGTTCATCCGGGGGACATTTTCGACCACCTTTGGGCCGACCGGGACGATAGCGCAGAACCGGGGGCCGACCGGCACGTCGTTTTCAGTCTTGCAGTGTATTTCGCAGGCGCGGCAGCCGATACAGCGCTTCTGGCTCTGATGTATATAGTAGATGCTCATGGTATTATTGCCTCCTTCTGATATCGATGCCTATGCCGCTGTCTTTTTTACGGCAACAACACATTCGGTGAGCGGACAGTTGCCTCCGACCGCTGTTTTGAGAAGTCCTCTCTGGAGCCGGATGTCACTCACCCCTTTGCCAAAAGATTTTGTTCTGAGCGGCACCGTATCGCCAAATCCATGGAGCATAAAAACCACCTCAGGGTGTATGTGGTCAGTAAGTTTTGCCCCGATCTTTTTGGCATAGCCCTCTACCGAGACCTCGACAGTATCCCCATCACTGATCCCGAGCTTCCGTGCCTCTTCTGTATTCATCCAGAGATGGTTTTCTGAATAGAGTTCATTTAAGATCCCGATGTTTGCGGTAGTCCTGCCCTGGGTATGGACCGCAACCTTGCTGGTGACCAGCCTGAAGCTGCCTTCTGCCGGCTTCGGAGGGCTCTCATATGGGATAAAGGACGGGATATTATGTTTTTCGAGCATCGAAGATATAAGCTCGATCTTGCCTGAGGGTGTATTGAATTTTATGCCGTCTTTCCGGTCATACCATATCTGCTCTTTCGACGGCTCGATGACGCCGGTGGCGTCGAAGCTCTCGATTGTATATCCGGAGCCCTCAAGCTGCCAGGCAACCAGTTCCTCAGGTGAATTATACGGGAAGAACTGCCCCACTCCCATGCGATCGGCAAGGGCCTTGAATATCTCGCCCCTGCCTTTGGTATCGAATCTCGGCTTTACTGCCTGCCTGATCAGCGTCAGATGCGGTGTCAGACCGGAGCCGCTCCTGACATAGACATGGTCTGTGCGCTCCAGGAAGGTACTCTCCGGAAGGATCACATCAGAGAACCAGCCTGTCTCGCTATAGTTGATATCGATCGAGACGAGGAGGTCCAGTTTTGCAAAGGCCTTTTTCATCAAATCAGGGTCAGGCAGCGATGCCAGCGGGTCATGGCGCATCACAATATAGGCCTTGATCGGATAGGGGTCTTCATTTAAAATTGCATGCGGCAGCATCTGGGCAAGACCCCACTGATCGCTCAGGTGCGGGAACTTCGTGCCGACGCCGTCGAAACGCTCTTCCTTGACCTTCGGGATCTGTCCGATCAGGGTCCTGTATTTAAGGCCCACCTCGCCCGGCTTCTTGTTGATATAGATGCCGCCCTTTGTTTCATAGGAACCCATGAGGGCGTTCAGGGTGTAGATGGCCCGCCGCAGATAATAGTCATTGCTGAACCACGAGGTCATCCAGCCGGGATGGAAGATTACCGCAGGCTTTGCTTCGCCGGCCTCGTGCGCGATCCTGATGATCTCTTTGGCAGGTATACCGGTCTCCTTCTCTGCCCACTCGGGGGTGTAGGGGATGGTAAAGCGTTTGATCTCGTCGAAGCCCAGTACCCAGCGGTTCACAAAATCAGGGTCATAGAGATTGTCCTTTATAATCTGATGGATCAGTGCCAGGGTAAGTGCATAATCAGTGCCGGGTCTGATGATGAAGAATTTGTCGGATTTTGCAGCAGTATAGTTCCATCGCACATCAACACAGACCATCTTGCCGCCGGCCTCCTGCATGTCCATAACCGTCTTGGCCTCGGTCGTCTTTATCGACTCATAGATATTCCTGCCGAAAAGCACCATGTATTTACAGTTTTCGTAATCATAGTCGACCGAGTTTCTGGCATGGCCCGCAATCGACATATGTGCGTTATGGACACTGTTGGAACAGGTTGCGTGGTGGTTAAAATAATTCGGCGAACCGATGGCCGCAAGGAAGGTCCTCTCAAACTCGGTCATCGGCCCTCCGCGGTCGCTCAGCAGGATGCTCTTTGCACCGTATTTTTCCTTCGCAGTCTTAAGCCTGTCGGCAATGTAATCATAGGCCTCGTCCCATGAGGCCTGCCGCCACTTCCCTGACCCCCGCTCTCCGTCGCGGATAAGCGGATGCTGCGGCCGTTCATTGTCAGAGAGAAGTGCCTTTGCTGCGGCCCCGCGCGGGCAGCACTGCTGGCCTCCCTGTACATGGGGGTTACCCCAGATATGTTTTACCTCACCGTCCAGCACCTCCACCATCAAAGGACAGCGGCCGGTGCACATCTCGCAGGTGGTATAGACGAATTTTTTCATATTATGTTCTCCTCAGTCCCTCGCTCATGCTTCTAATAGAGCCCCAGCAGGTTTAAGGCAAGAATCAGCAGTCCTGCGACCGCGACTCTTTTGACCATCAGGGGGCTTATCCGCTTAGCGATCTGCGGTGCGATAAACCCGCCGAGTATCGCTGCGGGGAACATGATCAGAAACAGGGTGAGATCAAAATTCCCGAACTGATAGTGGCGCATTGTGCCCATCAGCGTATTGAAAAAGATGGCCAGAAGCGAACTGCCGACCACAACGTACATAGGCAGGCCGAGCCCCACGGTCATCAGCGGGACCATGAACGGTCCGCCGCCGAAGCCGAACATGGAGGATATGACTGCGATGATAAAGCCGCCGAGGCAGCCGATGATAAGATTAACCTTGAACTCATGTCCCCAGAATGTAACGATCATATCAGGCCTCCTTATGCCTTTGATTTGGCCGATGCCTCGGCCTTGCTCTTGAATTCCTTCAGTATCGCCTGTTCCTTTTTGTTTTTGGCAATGTAGCCCGACGTTGTCTGCCAGAACATCAGCCCTGCAAGGACGATCAGTATCCAGCCGAAGACGAACTTGAACTGTTCGAGGGTGATCAGCTCGGTCAGCTTCGGACCGATGAACCCGCCGACCACCATCGCCAGCCCGATCGCTACCCCGAGCTTCCAGTTGATGAACTTGATCTTCGAGTAATTATATATGCCGCTTGCCTGGGAAAATAAAACGGTCGGCATGACCGTCCCTGCCACGATGGTATGCGGCAGAGGCCAGAGCATTACCAGCAGCGGGTTCATGATAAAGCCGCCGCCTGCGCCCATCAGAACGCCGAAGATGGCGATGCCGAGGGCCAGAAAAAACGGACCGATGAGGTTCAGGCTGGTGCCGGCATTGCTTAGATACAGGTTCGGGAAGCTGATCGTATTTTCGAAGGAGACCGGCTGACTCCTGGCGTTCTTGTCTGCAACCGCAACGATGGTATATTTGCCGTCGGCCACCCCTTTCCTGATCTTGATTTCTGCCTTGTACGTGCCGTCAGGGTTTGTAACCACATCGGCGCTGAAAACCTTGTCCGGGTTTCTGAAGCGGGCCTTTACCAGCTGCATGGAGCGTTTCTTATTGTCCTTGTCGTCCATCTGCGGCAGCAGGTCTCCGCGGGAGCCGATGATACTGCCGGTCAGGGTTGCCTGATAGCGGTCGATCTTTGCCTTTGCCGGCGCGGAATAGGCGATGTCAGCTCCCATGTCTTTCAGGGCCTGGGAATAGGACCATTTGTTCCCTTCTTTTTTGAACTTGTCTATAAGTTCTTTCTGTTCTTTCGGCATAAAAATCTTATAGTAGGCCGGCATCTCCAGTGTCATATAGAGCACGTACGGCCGCTTGCCGGTCTCCTTGTCCTTTTCAGCATCGAAACGGGAGGCCTTAACCTTTTTATCAGACCAGATTTCGAGATAGACCGGTTTACCGGCAGGCGCTGTCCCGGTTACAGTGATTGTCCCTCCGTTGTTCAGGGTAGTCTTGTCGATCTGGATCGTCGGCGCTCCTGCTGCCTCGGGGGCAGGGACTGCCTCTGCCTTTTGCGCCTGTTGAGGGGCCGCTTCTTTCGGCTTTTCTGCAAAGGCCCCGTCCTGGATCACAGCTGCCACAGCAGCAAGAATCATGAGTCCGAATACTACAAGGAATCGCTTCATACCACTCCTCCTTTGGATTAATGCATTACGTCTGGAGTTGCAATAGATGTGCCATGACAGCGGGAAGTCTGCAGGAGAGATTATCCGCTGAAAAGCGGGGTTGGGGGGAAAAGGGAGATATCGGGATGACGGCCTGTTGTCCAAAACGGGACAATGAAGAGAAATAATTGGCCCTTTTGGGACAGCTAATCCTCTGATGTGAGACCGTAGTTTTTCATCTTGGTCCTGAGCTGTTTCCGGGTGATGCCCAGGACATCGGCTGCCTTTGTCTGGTTCCCTGAGGTTTTTTCGAGTGCCTTCAGGAGCAGCCTCTTTTCAACGGCCTGTATATTGAACTCCTCTGCCGGCTTTTCAGTTGCAGCATTTTTCGGCCGAAGTGATGCAGGCAGATACTTGAGCGTGATCGAATCCGAAGGGCAGAGTACAACGGCCCGCTCTATCGTATTTTCGAGTTCCCTGACATTGCCCGGCCAGTCGTGTTCAAGCAGGACTGCCATGACAGCGGGATCGAAACCCTGAATGGCTTTGCCGTTTTCTTCATTGAACCGGTCGAGAAATTTTCTGCAGAGAAGGGGTATGTCCTCTTTCCGGTCCTGAAGGCAGGGTACCGGTATCGTCACTACATTGAGCCGGTAGAAAAGATCTTCGCGGAAATGCTCCTGCCGGACGTCACGGGCAAGGTCGCGGTTTGTTGCTGCGATGATCCTGACATCGACCTTTATCCGGTTCTTTCCGCCAACGCGGAGGATCTCCCGTTCCTGAAGAAAACGCAGGAACTTTTTCTGTATGCCCAGAGGGAGTTCGCCGACTTCGTCGAGGAAGACGGTGCCTGTTTCAGCCAGTTCGATCTGGCCTGATTTCCGCTCATGGGCGCTGGTGAAGGAGCCCTTCTCATGACCAAAGAGCTCGCTTTCGAGAAGCTCCTCAGGCAGAGAGGCGCAGTCTATCGGGATGAAGGGGCCGCCGGCCCGCGGCGACTCGTTATGGATTGCCCTGGCGACAAGCTCCTTGCCGGTGCCGCTTTTGCCGAGGATCAGCACATTTGAATTCGACCTCGATACGGTCTCTATCAGCTGATAGAGGTCCTGCATCACGGCACTTTTGCCGATAATCCTCTTGAAGCCGTGGCGCTCCCTGAGCCGGGATTTGAGGACGATATTTTCTTTCAGCAGCTGATGCTTTCCGCTTGCTTCGCGTACTACGGTGAGGAGCCGCTCCGGGCTGACCGGCTTTGCGAGATAGTTGAAGGCCCCTTTGGTCATCGCTTCAACCGCACGGTCGATCGAGCCGTAGGCAGTCATTAAAATGATCGGCACCTGATTGCCGGCTTCCCTGAGTTTTGCAAGAAGGTCACTCCCTGTAATGCCGGGAAGGCGATAGTCGGTGACAACCGTATCGAAATCACCGCCGATACATCTGGTCAGTGCCTCTTCCCCTGATTTTGCCGTTGTAACTTCATATCCGTCTTTTTTCAGGATTGCGGAGAGGACTTTAAGCGTATTGACCTCGTCATCGACCAGCAGGACCTTTCCTTTCATGGCCGGGTCACTTCCCCGCAGGCAGAGAGATTTCGATCCGTGTCCCATTGCCTACGGAACTGAAAATGGAGATTTCACCCTTATGGTCCTTTACAATGCGTTCAACGCATGCAAGGCCGAGTCCTGAGCCGCGCGTCTTGGTGGTATAAAATGGCTTGAAAATATTTGCCACTGTCTCCTCGCTCATCCCGCAGCCGGTATCCTCAATCCCGATCGTTACCATCGGACCTGCCAGCCGCGTACATATCTGGATGTCATCTCCTGGCCTTGTCGCATCCACCGCATTTACGAGCAGGTTCAGCAGGGCCTGTTTGATCTGCTGGCTGTCAAAGCTGAACTGCGGTATTGTATCATGAAGGGAGAGAAGGACTTCAATATTGTTATCGGTCGCTTCCTGCCGTATAAGCGCTGCGGTTTCCCGTATCAGCTGGTTCAGGTCTCCCCGCTGGAGCGTCAGCGGAGCAGGTCTTGAGTATCTGAGGATACTGGTAACAATCTCATTGAGACGGCGGGTCTCTTCGTCTATGATCTGAAGAAACTCCTGAAGCACCTCGCCCTCGAAATTCTCCCGCAGATACGTGGTTGCCCCCTGTATCGAATTCAGAGGGTTTTTGATCTCATGGGCTACAGTCATCGACATCTCTCCGAGGGCAGACAGCTTTTCGAGTTTTGACTTTTCTCTGTTTGACTCCTCGAGCTCGACGATCGAGGTCCGGAGCCGGCCGATCATTTCGTTGAAGACCTCGATCAATTCCCCGATCTCATCCCCGCAGGACTCACGGTATACCTTGCATTCCCTGCAGGTACTCAGCTTATTGAAGACGTCGCCCTGCTGTGACCCGAAACAGTTTGTCCCGGAGATGCTCCAGCACCTCGTCTTGCCAAAGGCAGGACAGGTCTCTTCTGCGCAGCCCATGATTTTATGGCATAAAACCGGTTCTTTCCCCGGGATTTCGAGATCGAGGTTCCCTGCCTGGACCTGGGCCATCTTCTCCTTTACCTTTCGCATAGGCGTTGTCAGAATACTGGCAAAACCGAAGGCGCCCCATATGCCTACTGACCCGATCAGCAGAGAGATCATGAGGGTGTAGCGCTTGAGACCGGCGAGATCTGCTGCAATCGCATTTTCGATATTGTCCGGAGAAAAACCGGCAATAACGGTCCCTGTCAGGTCGTATCCCACCTTGACCGGTACGATGATCTCCCTGACCGACCCGGAAGACAGTTCCCTTATAACATAATCGCTGCCAGAGCTGTCAGAGGACGGCAGCGCGATCAACTGCTCGCCCAGTTTTTTTCGGTTTGTATGGGCAACGATGCGGTTGTTCCTGTCGACAATGCCGGCGTAGGTGCAGCCAGGTGTCTGGAGCATTGTCCTGACCAGCTCATCCAGACGAAGAGGGTCCAGGATAATCAGGGGTTCTATCGAATCCTTTGCCAGACTCCTTACGGCGCCGAGATGGCTCTTCTGCATCTCTGCGCGCAAGGAGTTTCTCTGATGGGATATGATAAGAGTATTAAAGACAATGCTGCTTACCAGCAGCAGGAAGATAACCGCAAAGGAAAACTTCTGGACCAGCCGTAATCTTCTGAAATAACTGCCGGCCTTCTTCAGCATATCAGTATTTCCTGAGCTGCTCATAGTCAGCCTCCCGCGCCATTCTGAAGCCTCTGATCCTGGCAGCATCAAGGATCTCACTATCCTTCAGATGTATGAGGAGATCCGCGACCTTTGCTTCGAGCGGCTTATTGCCGTGTCTGACTGCAGCAAAGGGCCAGTTCGGGAGTGGTGTGGTTACTGCCAGTACCCTGATTTTTTTCATATCAACAACGTCTTTCCATACGACCAGCGCTGATTCACGCACGAAGCCTGCGTCTGCCTCGCCCTGGTACACACCGAGGATGACGCGTTCCTGCTTCTTTGCATCGATCATCCTCAAGTCCCGGTCAACATCAATGCCATGGCCGGCAAGAAAGATCTTCTGGGAAAGGAACCCTCCCGCAGACAGCGCCGATGTGATGAGGACCCGCCTGTCTTTGAGATCCTGGATTGTCCTGATGCTGCTTCCCGCTCTGGTGATGATCACGCCCCTGAAGAATTCTCCTGAACCTGCTTCTGTTTCGGGCAGCCTGTCCTCGCCTATCGTTGTAGCCAAGGGAATGAGATCCGTCTCCCGGGATAAAATGACATAGCTGTAGGGGTTCTGATAGGAAAAGTCGGCCTTGCCCGATTTAACGATCGTGTAAAAGTCATCGAAGTCCTTTGGTATGAGCAGTTTGAATTCATAGCCGGTCTCCCGTGACAGATAGCGCATCAGAGGGTCGTAACGGTCATAAATGGTTATTGCCGAATACAGGGGAAGGACCGCCACCCGGACAGTTTTGGGGCCATACTCGACATAGTCCCTGCCGGTGATATTGCGGATCATCACCCTCATCATATCGAAGTCCCTGTCCGCTGTTCTGCCAAACGTCCCTGCGGTAGTACTGTGGCTGCCCTCTTTTGCTGCCGGACTGAGCAGTCCATCGAGCAGGCGTTGCCTCATCGGGGCAGGGAGAAGAGGGGAGGCGCAGAGTACATACTCCGGGATCGTCTCTGACGTCTTTATGATCTTCAGTCCATCCTGCAGATACTTGAGGGCCACGGCTTCGCTGATTGCTCCGGCGTCATGCGTCCCGATCAGGACTGAGAGAGCGACCCTGTCTTCCTGCTGCAGGTATGAGACGGAAGCAAACTCCTTTATACCGATGTCCACGTCATTGAGCATGGCCATGGGCATGAGATAGCTGAAGGAGGAATGCTCAGAGCCGAGGGCTACGCGTTTTTTCTTCAGGTCGACCAGCCGCTCTATCCCGCTTGACGATTTCACCACGAATACGCTGCGTGACCCCCCTTCTTCCCCTGCGGGACGGGCAAGTGGGACGATCCCTCTGCCGTATCTGGCCCTGATTTCGCAGTAGACTGCCGGGTCAAGACAGGCCAGGTGCACGCTTCCCTCTCCAATCTCCTTAATGGCGGAATCATAATCACGGGCAACATGAATGGTAACCTTTCGCTTAAGAATCTTCTCAAGGTAATAGCGCAGCGGCAGAAATTTTTCATACATTGCACCGGCGCTCTCGACCGGCAGGATGGAGAGGACAATCGGTGCGGTACCGTCATCTGTCTGCAGGGCAGAAGGCCCGACTGCGATACTGCTGCCGGGCTCCTTCTCCGAGCATGCCATCAGGATTATCAGGAGAAAGCAGGCAGCAAGCCAGCGTGCTGAGGGTCTGTAATCAGATTCAGACATGATGGATAATAGCGGCGGCAAGGCTTTTTATGGTATTGGTCATAACAGATTGCGCGATCCGTTTCGCATTCTTTATTCTGGCATATAACAATAGATTTTTCTCTTATGCTCTGCTATCCTTGCCTTATGATCAGCATTACAAACTAATGTAATATTCAGAGGAATAATTTAATGCAGAATAAAGGATGGACCGTAACAGTTGCAGGCATAGGCATTAACCTCGCCCTTGGCGTGCTCTACGCCTGGAGCGTTATCAAGAAGGCGATTCCGTCAGAGTGGGGCTGGTCTGACGCTGACAAGGCTCTTCCCTACTCCATCGCCTGCATCGTCTTTGCGTGCGTGATGGTGCCTGCCGGCAGGCTTCAGGACAGGATTGGACCGCGGTGGGTCGCAACGGCCGGCGGCATTCTGACAGGGATAGGCTGCATTATCGCCTCGTATGCGGTCACCGTGCTCTGGTTTGTGATCGGTTTTGGGATCTTTGCCGGAGCAGGCATAGGCCTGGGGTATGCATCGGCCACGCCGCCTGCGGTCAAGTGGTTTCCAGCCCGCAAGACCGGTCTTATTGCCGGCCTCGTGGTCGCAGGCTTCGGCCTTGCCTCGGTCTATATTTCACCTGTGGCAAACCACCTCACCGGCTTCAGCCTTACCGGGCAGCCGCTTCCTGCGGTGGTGGAGCTGAGCAATGCAAAGGCTCTGGCCGATGCAGAGTATGAGAAGGCACGAACGGTCATAACCGTGTCTGAGGCCGAATTCGGAGGTCTCGACGTTACCTTTGTTGCAAAGGAACTCGAGGGGAAGGATCTGGCCCGTAAAGATGCGGCAGCGCAGCTGCTCAGTCTCAAGGAGCGCAATATCCATAGGACCCTGCTGTCCTTCGGGATCGGCTTCCTGGTCGTTGTGACGCTGCTTGCGCAGTTTCTGGTCGCCCCGCCGCCGGGGTATCAGCCGCCTGACGCCGGAGCCGGTGTGGTGAAGGCCGCCGCTGCCGCAGTGAACCTGGGGCCTTCGGAGATTCTGCGGACGCCGCTTTTTTATCTGCTCTGGACCATGTATGCCTTTGCTGCAGGCGCGGGTCTTATGATTATCGGAAACATCACCACCATTGCGAAGCTCGGCAAGATCGAGGCAGGGTTCATCCTGGTCGCCCTGCTTGCAGTCGGCAACGCCGCAGGCCGGATCATCGCCGGAATGCTCTCTGACCGGATCGGCCGTCTCTGGACCATGTTCATCATATTCCTGTTTCAGGCAGGCCTGATGATGATACTCCGAACAGGCCTTACGGATATGATCGCCTTTGTCGTCGTCTCGATGCTCCTGGGGTTTAATTACGGGGCATGTCTTTCGGTATTCCCTTCAGCGGTGAAGGACAACTTTGGTCTGAAGAACTTCGGTATTAATTACGGACTGGTCTTCACTGCCTGGGGTGTCGGCGGATTTATCTTTCCGCTCTTTGCCGGAAAGCTGTTTGAGGCAGCGAAAAAGAGTACGGGTGCGGGCAGCTACAATGACGCCTATCTGACTGCTGCGGTGGTGCTGGTGCTGGCTGCGGGGCTTACCTTTGCTACGCGAACGATCGAGAAGGCCCACAAGAAACGGATCTGCGGGTCGTAGCGGCACTTAAAATCTGTAGCCTTGACGCTGCCTGCTTCACCGTGTATTGATACTGAAATTCATATATCCCTCAAGCACGGTAATTTGGATCTGTACTCCGGCGTATCCGAGCGAAAATGCGGACGGCGGCGGCACAATGCTCCAGTTGATCTCTTCAAGGAAGGCCTTCAAATCCGGTGATGCGGACTCGACACTGACCTCATGCAACGAGCCGTCGGTCCCAAACTGCAGACTGACGACGGCAATGCCGCCATAGAATTCACGTCTGTTTGTCTTGAGAGCCTCACCTATCAGTTCATTCACTTTGATCCCTGCCTGCCTGCCGAAAAGTTTCTTATGCAGAATAAGGAATTGGTGATAAGCCTCCAGGCTTGAGAAACCCTCTGTCCTGATGGGAGGCTGAAGGGCAGCTTCAGGTATTGCAGGTACTGCTGCGGGTTCTGCCTTCTTTTGAGACTCCGGAACTATTGCCCGTTCCTTCGGCTGATTGCTCATATCCTGATCCGGCAGCACCATGGGCTGGTTCTGGTCCTGAGGCGGCTCCTCTTCAGCGTTGCTGCGGAATGCAGGCTGATCTTTACTTTTTTCGATTGCAAGTTCAATCGGGATGATCTTCCCGATGCCCCCGGGCAAGCCTGCCGTGAAATTTACGGCCGCTATCATGAGCAGGAACATGATCAGGTGAAAAAAGAAAGAGGATATGAGCGATTCTTTCAGATTCATGGTCGGACTATTCTACCCGATTTATTATACCTGATTTGGTGTTCAGGCAGGCCCGCCGGACAGCACTGATTTCTCTTAACCGGACGGAGGCCGGGCTGGCCGGTTTAGCGTGCTGCCGGGCAGGCGTACGTTGACAAAAAGTCTCCCATATAGTAAACATATGTATATCACTATACAAATGGGTGCTCTATGGACAACTTGACCGACAGACAACAAGACATTCTGGATTTTCTGAAAGCCTATGCACTCAGACATGGCTATCCTCCAACCTTCAGGGAAATAGGTGAGCATTTCGGGTTTGGCTGGGCTGCCGCGAGAGCTCATCTCAAGGCGATAGAACGGAAGGGATTTCTGAAGATCATCCCTTCGAAGTCAAGGGGGATAGAAATACCGGGCAGACCTGATCCGTCTGAAGGGCGTATGATCCCGGTTGCAGGCAGGGTTCGGGCGGGGCAGCCTATCCTTGCCTATGAAGACATCGAGTCCCACTTATTTGTGGACAGCACGCTCTTTCCGGCTGACGATGCATTCTCTTTAAGGGTCATGGGAGACAGCATGATAGAGGCCGGCATTTACAACGGTGACTATGTTGTCGTAAAGCCGCAGCAGGTTATCGGAAATGGAGAGATCGGCATTGTGCTGATCGGGGATGAAGCGACCGTCAAGAGGGTATATATACGCAAGGGGCACATAACGCTGCAGCCTGAAAACAGAACTATGCAGGCTGTGACCTACAAGGCAGATGAAGTGTCTGTTGTCGGCAAGGTGCTGGGCGTCATCAGGAAGCTGTAATGCAGATCGGAGAGGGTATAACCGTACTGGCGTCCTTTGGCAGGCCTTACCGCATCAAACCCCTCAGCTTCACCTGGTCCGGAAGAACAATCGAGGTAAAGGAAGTGACCTATGCCTGGAAGACAAGGGAAGGGCAGAAAGATCTGCACCACTTTTCCATAACCGACGGAAGCACCCTCTTTGAGCTGTCGTTTGATGCGGTCTCTCTGCTCTGGAAAATCGAGTCCCTCGAAACCTGATCATGTCCCCCATAATCATCTGCATAGATATGGATGCCTTTTTTGCCTCTGTGGAGCAGCAGGCTAATCCCCGGCTCAGAGGCAAACCTGTAGCGGTTATCGGTTCAGGCGGCAGGACAGTCGTCACCACGCGTTCCTATGAGGCGCGGGCGTTCGGGGTAAAGACAGGGATGAATATCTATGAGGCAAGAAAGCTCTGCCCCCATCTCATTCTGGTAGTCGGCGATAACGAAAAATATACCCATACCTGCAGAGAACTTTCCGTGCTCTACAACCGTTATACGCCTGATATCGAAATCTACTCAATTGATGAGGCATTTCTTGACGTAACAACAACCCATCACCTCTTTGGCGGCCCGGTTGCCATAGGAGCCTCCATCAAAAAAGAAGTAAAGGATCAGTTCGGCATCAACTGCACTGTCGGGATAGCGCCCAATATCCTTATGGCAAAACTTGCCAGTGACATCGCAAAGCCTGACGGCCTCAAATGGATAAAGCCCGAAGAAACGGAAACCGTGCTGAAAGACCTTCCGGTCGGAGAACTCTGGGGGATTGGGTCGGCCACTACGGAAAGACTTGAGCAATTTGGCATCAGGACATGCGGTGAGCTGGGTAAGGCGCCGGTAAGCCTGTTACGGAACAAATTCGGCATCATGGGGGAGACCTTGAAGCATATGGGTCTTGGGCGCTGTGACAGACCCCTCATCGTCAGGGAAGGAAACCCGAAATCCATAGGGCACAGCATGACCCTGCCGGAAGATATATCCGACAGGGAAGCCATAACGTCAGAGCTTTTGAAATTAAGCTCAATGGTCGGCAGAAGGGCAAGAACGTATGGGTTTGCCGGCAAGAAGATAACGCTTACGGTACGGTATGCCGATTTTAAGACCTTCACAAAACAGGCTGCGCTTCAGGCCTATAGCAACGGCACGCATGAGATCTACCATGCTGCACGGGATATCCTGGATTCGATAAGACTTGCTGACAAGGTCAGACTGCTTGGTGTGAGCCTTTCTGAGCTGCTGCAGGATAATGGCGGCCAGCTGGCCCTGTTTCATGACGATGCAAAGGAGAAATCCATCTTAAAGGCGGTCGACCGTCTCAATGACAAGTTCGGTGATTTTACGGTCACATGGGCATCCTATCTGAAAACAATGGAACCTCCCGGCGTCATATCCCCTGCATGGAGACCAAGCGGCGTCCGGCATATCGATATAAAAAAATGAGGCAGTATTTAAACTGACAACACCCGGATTATCATAAAAAAAGGCATTTCCTGTGAAATAACAGGCAGGTCCGGAAGCAGGACAGACCTGCCTGTTGCACAGTTACTTCGGTATCAGCTGCGAGGGCTTGCCGTCAGCTTTCTCTTTTTTTGCCTGTCTCTTTTCTTTCAGACTGTGCTGTGCTTTTTTCTTTGTATTGGGCTTCTGTTTGTTCGTTTCTTTGCTCATGAAATCCTCCTTGATACGTCTTGATTTCATTCTACCGTATCCCCGGGCATAGTCAATAGCAGGCAGCCCGGGAAAGTCTCATCAGCTCCGCGTGGTATAATAAGAGGGTAGAAGATAAAGGAGGATGACAAATGCAGACCTTGGATGCCTTATATAATACGCTTACCAGAAAAGTCCAGATAGTAAACAAGGATATAACCAGGGAAATAGTCGAAGATTGGGTGGGAGATGCCGGTTCTGTCGACAGGCAGATAGCCTTCATGTCCGGAGCGCTGAGCGCCTTGTATAGCGGGCAATATACCCCTGATAAAATGGTTGAGGATATACTTCAGTCAAATCACCTGGATAACTGATGAAAAAGAAAACAGTGCACTTTTCGGTTGAAGACATAATCAGAAGCGAGTTCAGGAAACCTGTCAGCAGAGGAACGATCGGCAAGGATGCCAATGGGTTACTCTGGGCCTATGGTGTTGTCCTGAAAGACGCCCGCTACACTGTCGGGGTTATCACCATAAACATGGAGACTCATAACGTAGAACGGGTAAAGGACAAAGAAAGCTCATATGAACAAAGGGCGGATGCCGCCGCTTATATCTCGGAATTGATAAAGGGAATTCTTCCCATAGAAATTCCGGCAGTTCAAATAACGCCGGCTTAGCCCGCCGGGAACCCTCTGTGTCCTCCTTTGCCGGGCAGGCGGGTGAGACTGATGAAGATGACATGCCGGGCGATCAGCAGGGCCAGAAGGTCAGGCACGACCCCCCAAAGAGCAGACCACGTGAGTGAGAACCGGTGCCGGACCTCCTTCTCGGAGAAGATGCCCGGTGGCGGGAGTCGCTGTCTGACGGTAAGGTAAACGGAGGTTGTCTTTCTTATGGAAGAGCAAATTGTCTGGGGGAAAAGCCTTGGAAGCGCGCTTGAGCAGGCGCGAAAGGAACATAAGCTTGTGCTTGCCGCTTTTTTCGGCAAGGACTGCGAGGCATGCATAAGAATGAACAAATGCACATTGATCACCGAAAGCGTTATGGAATACATAAAGAAATATTTTATTGCTGTTAAATATGAATCAGGCATAGATTCCGAGCAGTTCATGCGTTTCGATGTAACAGCAAAGCCGGCGAGCATTGTGCTTGATGCTTCCGGCAATGAAGTATTCAGGAAGATAGGCTATTTTGAGCCTGAGGTATTTATCGAAAAGCTCGAAAAGGCCAGAAAAAAGGCTCTCCACATGGCGGCTGCACACTAGACCGTCTCTTTTTCCAGGTCTCAGGCCCCTGCCCGATAACGCTCGTTAATTGTTAATCGCTCAGTGCAATGCTCCGCCGTGGCCTGCCCATACTCCCACGCCGATCGCCAGGAGGCTCAGGCTGAGGACGACCCAGTGAAAACGGGAAAGCAGAACAAAGATCTTGTCCGCATCCCGGCCTTCCTTTCCCTTAAAGAGCATGCCGAAGATCTTTGCCTCGAACAAAAGCACCAGCAGATAGAAGGTCCAGACGATCAGCATCAGCGTCGGGCCTATGCCTGCTGTGCTGAAGAGCATGCGCCATTCCCCGGTCTGATACAGGAGCCATGCGCCGGTCAGGCCGACCACAGCAAGAGAACCCTTTGCGATCCCGGCAAAACGGTGTTCTATGCCCTGAAAGAAGATGACCTTTTCGAGCGAGTTCTCCATCCTGGTGAGCATCGGGAAGACGATCATCGTGACGAACGCAACACCACCGATCCAGATCACCACGCCCAGGACATGTATTGCTGTTAAAACGGAAACAAGCATGAGGACCTCCTTTGCTGCTGCATCTCTTGCCTGCTTATAGTCTATGCCGTTTGGACTGGCCCTGCCATGATGCATATCATGCCCAGCTTGGACGGTCTGGAGAGGGGAACAGGGCGGATAGGTCTCGAAATGGTAACTGTAATTATCGGTTAATCTGCAGTCCGAATATCACTTTGACAGACAGGGATTTCCCTGTTACTGTTTAACGGAGCAGAGGGTTCAGGTCACGAATGAGTCCGGGTTTTCCGGTAAGCAGAGCGAACATAACCGAGGCTCATCTGCAGGAGCAGCGCATAAATATCATCTATCAGGAGGAGCGTTATGAAAAAAAGAAAACAGGCTGCTGCGGGTATTCTGATCCTGCTTTTTTTGACATTGGCCGGCCTTGTCCATGCCGAAGAGATAAAGGTCAGATTGAGTGTGCCGACCGTATTTTGAGCATCAGCAGCAATGACGGCAAGTTTTGCCGTAGAGGCCCTTGACGGGGTGAAGAAGGTTGATGATGATCAGGAGAAACATACGCTCACGATCGTTTTTGATGACAGGAAAGTGACTGTTGATGCCATTAAAGAGGCCCTGATAAAGGCAAACCACAGGGTTGAGGGCAATGGTGAAATAGTGCCGAAGTGAGCAATAAGAGTATCTATAAGGAGGATCGCGTTTCAGCGCAATGTATGGTGTGTTATAATTTTAGAAAAGGAGGATGCCATGGCTGAAATATTTCTGAAGCTGCATCTTGAGGCCCTTGAAGAAGGCGGTTTTGTTGCAACGAGCCCTGACTTGCCCGGTCTTGTGGCACAAGGCAGAACAATGTCAGAGACCGTGGAAATAGCGCACGATGTTGCGAGGAAACTCTTCGAATCCTACGAAGAGCACGGCGACCCTCTTCCTGCCAGCATCAGAAGACCATCAAGAGAGATTGATATCGATATTGCTGTCGGCATTGCCTGATGGGTCCGCTTGCCGGATTCAGGTATAAGGAGGTTGTGCGTAAACTCAGAAATACAGGATTTGTTTTTGACCGTAATGCAAAAGGCAGCCACGAGATCTGGTGGCACCCAACTACCCGCAAAAGAACCACCATTCCAAACCATCCCGGAGATATTCCTGAAGGCACCTTGAGGGCCATACTGAAACAGGCGGACCTTCCCGTTGAAGAATTTCTGAAATTGTAACTACGGAACACGGCGGCTCAGATTTTTTGAAAGCATCTCTCAGATCAGTTTTCCATCTCTTCGATATATTCTCTCACCAACTCCATAACAATTCCGGCATCACGGTATCTCTGCTGACATTCGCTCGCAGCAGCTTCAGCAAGCCCGTCGAAACTGCCAAATAGCAATAGGCAAGGCTGACCATGCTCAGTGCTGCAGAGATTTATTGAAAGCAGGCTATGCTGAGCGCCAGTGCTGCTATTCCCTGAAGGTGAATATATAAGCTGATTTATTTGCTTTCAGGCAAATAAATTGTATAATAGTTTCATGCTGAAAAAACGGTATTTAACCTCATATATCGTTGATGACCTTAAGGATAAGATGGTATTTGTTGGCGGTCCGCGTCAGGTAGGAAAGACGACCCTCTGTCAAAACTTCATTGGAGCCTCATTCAATAACCCCGCATATTTTAATTGGGATAACAGAACCGACAGAAAGACTATCATGACAGCCTCGTGGCCAGGTGACGCCGAACTCCTTATTTTCGATGAGATTCACAAATACCGGCAGTGGAAGGGGCTCATCAAGGGGGAATACGACAAACTTAAGGACAGGTTTAAGTTCCTTGTTACCGGCAGTGCGAGGCTTGATCTCTACAGAAGAGGCGGAGATTCTCTGCAGGGGAGGTATCATTACTACAGGCTTCATCCCTTTAGCCTGGCCGAGATGGAAGGGATTCCATACAGGTCCTTTGTGGCCGGTGAATTGCCGATGGGAAAGGATTTTTATCAGGATGCCCTCAATACACTGGACAACTTTGGAGGGTTTCCCGAGCCTGTAACAAAGCAGAGCAAACGGCAGCTCAGGCGCTGGCATAATGAAAAGATCGAGCGGATGTTCCGGGAAGATATACTGGACGTACAGTCAATCAGGGATATCGGGAACATGAAGCTCCTTAGCGACATCCTGTCCTCAAAGGTCGGCGCCCTTCTGTCGCTCAATACCATACGGGAAGATCTCGAGGTCAGCCACCGCGCGGTGACGCACTGGATGGATATACTTGAGGCCTTCTACTACCACTTCCGCATCTATCCGTTCTCGGCAAAGAAGATACGATCTCTTAAAAAAGAGCCTAAGCTTTACCTGTGGGACTGGTCAGAAGTCGAGGATGAGGCTGCCCGTTTCGAGAACCTCATTGCGTCCCATCTCCTGAAATTCGTGCATTTCATCACAGATAATGAAGGCCACAAGGCTGAGCTTTACTATCTGCGGGATGTTGATAAGCGGGAGGTCGACTTTCTCGTGACCATAAAAAACAGACCCTGGTTTGCCGTTGAGGTAAAGCTCAATGATACTGCCCCCTCCCCAAACCTGCTCTATTTCAGGGACAGGCTGGCTATCACGCATCTGTTCCAGGTGGTGAAGAAGGAGAAGACAGACCGGCTTGAGAAGGGTGTAAGGATAATTTCTGCAGGAAAATTCCTTGCAGGGCTTATATAAAACTGACTGCGTCCTTTACCACGTCCTGCGCATCCATTTGCCGGTTTTCTTGACCGTCGCGTCTCAGGTTAATTTCCCAACTCTTCGATATATTCTATCACCAACTCTATGACAATTCCGGCATCACGGGTATCTCTGCTGACATTCGCTCACTGCGGCTTCAGCAAGCCCCGCGAAACCTGCCAAACAGCAATAGACAAGTCTGATTTAGTTGTTGCTTGTTTTGCAAACAAAAGACTGAGAAATAATGCTGCATGATCATCGACATTTCTACTTTGACTTGAAACTCCAGCACACAAGCCTCCAGCGAATAAACCTTGACAAGTGTTAACATGCAGGTTAACATATTCCTGTGGGTAAGACCATAAGATTTTATAGAACCGTTGACGGGAAATGCCCGGTGCAAAGATTTCTCGATTCACTGCCCGGCAAGGCAGCGCAAAAAGTAGCATGGGTGCTTGGCCTGATCGAGGACCTTGATGTCGTGCCCTCGATATACCTCAAGAAACTCGTGAATACTGAAGAGATATGGGAGTGCAGAATTCAGCTTGGCTCGAATGCATACCGGATATTCTGCTTCTTTGACGGCAATTCCGTTGTCGTGCTAACCCACGGATTGACCAAGAAGACGCAAAAGACCCCTCAGCGTGAGATTGAGCGGGCCGAGGCTTATAGAAGAGACTATTTGCAAAGGAGGACAAAGAGATGAGTGATCTAAAGAAATATGTTACCGAAAGAAAGAAGAGGGATAAAGCTTTCGCCGAAGGATATGACGAGGGTTACGAACAGTTCAAGATCGGCGTGGTGCTCAAACATGCCCGTGAGACGGCAGGACTTACACAAGAAGAACTTGCCCACAGACTGAAGACCAAGAAGACCGCTATCTCAAGGATCGAAAACCATGCAGAAGATATAAAGCTCTCAACCCTGGAAAAAGTAGCCCATGCCCTTGGAAAACGGCTCGAAGTAAAAATAGCCTGAGTCAAAACAGACAGGCAATTTTATAAAAGTGGAACGTTGAAAAGAATATGGCACTGAACGACATAGAAAAGAAAAGGATAGAGAAGGCGGTAAGCGCCTCTATGGAGAAGTTACGGCCTGCTCCGCATATTCGCCCGGACCTCGATTACGGGTATACGATCTCGGGCCAGAGTATTGAACTCTTCGAGATACGGCCACAGTGGAACAATCCGAAAATCAGGCATGAGAGCCCATTTGCCAAAGCGACATTTGTACGGACCAAGGGTAAGTGGAAGGTGTTCTGGATACGCGCTGATCTGAAGTGGCACAGCTACTCACCCCTGCCTGAGATGAAAGCGATTGAGGATTTTCTGGCTGCAGTAAAAAAAGACGAATACCATTGCTTCTTTGGGTAAGTTCGATGCCCAACTCACCAATAATCCAAACCGGCTCCACTTTTTGCACCAATTATTAACCCGGCAATATATTATCGCAAGCCGTCATCCTCGCTTGTCGGGGATCGGACGGCGTAACACGGCAAAAACAAAGAAAGATTCCGGACGAGCCGGAATGACAAGATTAAACTATTTGATTGCCGGGTTAATAGCTGACTCTCGTAATGCTCTGATATCGAGCTGGAAGGTCACCCCAGCTTTTTTGCTGAAATCAAATCAGCTGCACTTGAAACAGATTGATCTCGCCGTAGAAGAATTTCTGAAATTGAAGACAGTGCCTTTATTCTTTTCCCGCTTACTTGTAAACATCTCCTCGCGGGCCGATCTTTGTGATCAATACGGTGTTCCCAATCATGGCAGCAAGTATTCTGTATTTCCCAACCCTGATTCTGTATGTATTTTCTTCTCCAGCGATTGGCTTGATGTCTGCAGGAAATCCGTTGGTAAGCTTTGACAGGACCAAATCAATTAAGCCCTTATATTCTTTTGGCAGCTTCTTGTAGTCTTTTTTGCGGCGCTCTGCGAAAATTCTATCTCAAATCTTGCCATTTAACGGTTTCGCCTTTTTTGTGTTCGCTTTTGGCTTTGCTGATAAGTTCTTTTTCTTCTTTGGCAAGAGGAGAAATATCACTCCCTACAACTGTTTTCCAGAAGACATCTATTAAAACATCTCCAGGCAGGGTCTTCAGCATATTAACGAGGGCATCTTCAGGCATGGTCAAGGTTTTGCTACTCAATTAAATCACCTCCATATACTTCATAGTCGATTTATTATATCACAGGGCCTGTGCAAACAGACTTGGGTATCCCTTTATGTTGACTTCCATGCTCCCCTGCCAGCCCTCTGATTTTCCGGACCCGATCTACTTCACTTTTGTGCTTTAGTTTTCCAGCTCTTCGATATATTCTCTCGCCAACTCAATAACAATTCCGGCATCACGGGTATCTCTGCTGTGTACAGACCAATAAGCTCCCTGCAAATAATAATCAAGCACGTCATCAATCTCTTGTTCGGCTTCTTTGATCTCTTCAATATCGCTAATAATAATGAATCAAGAAATCTTGTCAGTTATTTGTTGAGCCGTGAATAACCACAACTTTTCCGGCGACTAAATCAAGCTCATAAGCAACGCCAGTAATATTGCAAGCAATTTGAAAAGTGGAGATGTCATAGCTGTCTTCCTCGTCACGTTCACCAGTCGCAATTTCAGCCTGCCAATCATCGAACTCTTCTTGTAACTCTGCAATTGCCTCTTCTAAAGACGCAAAGACATAAGGGCAGTCATTGTCGTCGTAAAGATTATTAATCCATCCTTCGCAGAGGGAATATTGTAAGATTTCATGCCCACTGCTATTTCTAGTGCCCACCATAAGATTCCGAATAAAACATAAATATCAAGTAGCTACACTAAAGCGGTGCCAAGCTGAGCCACCATCTCATCAAGATTCTCGCCCATAGGCAGAGCCACCATTGCCAACTCAATTTTTCGTCTACCTGCATATATCGCAGCCTTATGACTTAACATGCCGCGCTCCTTTAGTGATATCCAAGTGTCGAGTGTGCACGGATAGGCAAGGCAGGCTGTCGTAGCCTGACTGTCTGATAATGTTGAATAAGCCAGGACTTGAAGTAAATCATCACGATGACGTTCACGAAGTTCATCTTCCAAATCCGTCCAACGTTTTTGCTGTAAATTCTCCAAGTGATCTTTGTATTTTGCGTCCACGAAAATAGTTCTGTCTTCCTGCTCGATGACCAGATCAGGCAGAAGATATTTTTGTGAACCAAGAAATGGACGCTCCCAGGCAATAGGGGTAATGGTTTCACGTCGTCGACCAACGCGAAGCACGCCGCCGTAGCGCTTTGTGAATTGTTGAAATACTGTTTCAACCCATGCTTCGTAGAACTGCTCCATAGACATAACCCATGGAAGGCCAGACCAATCTGTCATTCCTCCTAGCCCGGTTTCCTCAGTGCTCCATGTGATAGCATGCAATCCATCAAAGAACACTTTCGAGGCAAGCGGGGCCCGAAACCAACAGTCCAATTGTTTTCGAGTCGGGGGCAGCGGCTTAACATCAGCGACTATGCGTAAAAGTGTCATGCAAATTTGCATGAGTTCTATTACGATCATGCCTGCATGACGTTGCGTTTCAAGAGATGCGAGCTGCTTTCTTAGGACATAGTGAATGGCCGCAAATAACTCGCGATTACTTCGAAGATCAGGATATCGACACGGGACTTCCATAAACTTCATGGCAGGTAGCTTTTCTGTAACGTAACGCCCCCAATCAACGGAACCACGTGGGGCAATGCGTACATCTTCAACGATTTCGAAACGCCGCGAAAGACTTGCGAGCATTGCTTTCAAGCGCGGGAGAATCGTTGCAGAGAGAATCCAGGGCGGTATTTCGCGCTCAGTCTTGGGTAAGAGTTGGAGCTGTAGAACTTCCGGGATAACTTTAAAGCCACTCAATCCAAGCGAACGGCCCAAGCCAGACCAGCCAAATCGAGGACGAACAATGAGCGTTATCTCAGCTTTTCCAGAGATGGGTGAGATTAATGGAAAGGCGCCTATCTGTGAGCCCGACCGAAAAACAATAAAAACTGTGGCCCCGTCAAAATCGACACGTGCCTCAATACTGAATTGTGCCAGAGTTTGTGCGTTGAGTTGTATAAAGCGATGCGCAAGTTTTGCTTCTCGCGTCGAGTCGACTTGGTTTGTTTTCGCAATTGCTGAAGCTGGAATACGAGCAATAGAAGTGTCGCTCAGCAAGATAGCTGCTGTCGTAGTTGGCTCGATGCGACCTATAGGCGAGGTTAGTCGACTGAGTCGGGTTCTTTTTTGAAGTCGCGGACTCAATCGGGAACTGCCGTCAGAGATTCTACCCACTGACAGTAACCGCGCACGTGATCCGCAAAGCTCGTCACGTAGCCTTGCGCCAGATATTCTGCCAGAAGAGGAAGCAAGTTTACCTGCAGGGAGTTCAACGCAGTGGAATCGCGCCCGTCTTTGGGTAAAAAGTAGGAGTGGCCGGGCATCAGCGCGAATGCATCTTCGGAAGCATACTCAGTAAATATCGTGAGTAAACGCTTAAATGCTTCTTCAGCCAGTTTGCTCCCAGAAGCCTGGACTACACCGAACTGGGGCCAGAGCTTTACGAAGGCGAAACGGCGGCGGATAGCAACATCTACGATTGCAATACTTCGGTCGGCACTATTCATTGTTCCGAGAATATAAAGGTTTGCTGGCAGTGCGAGTTTGCTGTGAAACGGAGGACCAAAATCATATGGAAGCGTAATAGCGCGTGGTTTTTCCTCCGCATATTCAAGGAGAAAAACGGCTTCCCCGAGAACTTTGGAAAGATCAGCACGGTTAATTTCATCGACATGCAATAGATATGGTTTTGGGCTGCTATTTTTTGCAGCGACAGCAGCTTTCATCAGTTCTCCCATAACTGGCTCGAAGCGAAAGCCCATGTTACTAGTTGTCGCTGACGGTGCTAATCCTCCAACAAAATTCTCGTAAGTTGTGTTTGGGTGAAATTGTATTGAATGTCCCTGCCCTGCGTATTGATTCTGTAGAAGCTCCAAGGCCAGTCGAGTTTTGCCAGTTCCGGGTGGGCCTTCAAGCACAACATACTGACGTTCTGAAAGAAGCTTAGCTACTTCGTTTGTCGAGATGTCGGGCATAAGACATCTGAAATATTCGGCGCGGACTGCCTCGTATTCGTCTTGGTAGCCTTTTAGAGGAAGGTAACCACGCTCCTCGAAGTAAAGATCAAGAAATGCTTTCAGTGCGAATGCTGTCGCAGCACGATCCTCTGCCGGCCGATAAATCGCATGAACGTCTTTTCCGTAGCGTTTAAGAGGCGCAGCGTAATAATCGAATTCTTTGGCTACATTTCCCGGGACAGGTAAGTCAGTGCGCGTTGGATCGTATTTTGCCCAAGCCGCAAAACGTTTCTCACGTTTATTAATCGCTTCACAAATCGCTTGTGTCTTTCGGGCATGGCCTTGTCTAGCGAGGATTGCCTCATCAGGATGCAATCCTGTTGTGCCGGTTCCAAGTGTAATCAAACATGGAGCACCTTCCACAGGAAAGATACCAATACTCATGCCGCCGAAGGGTCCCGACTTCGGATTCGATGGCTCGATAAGGCAAGAAAAAGGGATATTGTTCTCGTCGTTAAATTTGGGAGCGCGAATCTGGACTGCTTTTTCGGCTCTCTTTTCGTAACGACCTGTGTCGCTCCCAAAGAGTTCCTTGAAGGCTGCCTCCGCAGTTTCGCTCCATGTGGCCAAATCGTGATCGTAGATTAAGTCCAGAAGTTTTTCCACTATGTCCCCTCTCTTCGGTTGGTATTATATTATGCCATTCATGATATTCTCGTCGCATGCCTATGGCCGATTCTATTTTGTCTTATTTTATTGTAAAGTCAGCCTCGACAATTGACATTTCTATTGCTCCCCAGCTTTCCCGTCAATCCTCACTGACCGTAAATGGTGTTGCCTAAAGCGCGAACTGTTCCCATCTGCATGCCTGAATACGGCGTCCCCTTTGTTTTTTAAGAGCACATTCATCCGCTAAAGAAGACGGTAGGAGACCAAGATAATTCTGAACGCAGTGCGTTCATTTATTGCAGTAATTTTAGCCTTTCTTCATCCGGGAAGTCCCTCATGCCCATGCCAAAAACATCCATGCACAAATATAACAGTTTTATGCTTTGGGAAAACAAGATCAGGTTTGCCCGGCAAAGTCTTGTCATGAAGTTTGTACCTGAATCCTTTTGAAAATAAGTATTTTCTGACAAGGAGCTCCGGCTTGGTATCCTTGCTCCTGATCCTCGACATATTATAACTTCTGGTTTTTTTGTCATGAACATCTGCCATTGCACTATTATCAGCAACTCATCGGAAAATGTCATGGCATTAGCAGCTTCTTCCCCCCGCTTTTGCCGAACAGATGCAATTTGCACAGACCGCCTGGTAGATCAGCTTCTCAACACCATAACGGCAGTAACGCGTGATCAGTGATGCGTAATGAGTGAGACCACCTGCCGGCCAGCCGCTTTACACTGACAGCGAGCGTGGACTGAATTGAAAGCATACATTTATTTGCCCAGTCTCTGTTGCATTTCAATCTCCTGCTTTTCACGCAGCAGTTCTTTCTTCAGCTCGTCTTCTGATGGCAGATAGAGCTTATACCGTGAGGCGAATATGCGTTTATTGCCCTCCGGCAGGGTGTAACGCACAACTGCGTCGCTTTTGTCAGCGCAAAGGACGATGCCGATGGGCGGATTTTCACCTTCCGCCATCATCTCCCGTTGGTAGTAATTGACATACATCTGCATCTGCCCGAGGTCCTGATGGACAATCTCGCCGATCTTCAGGTCGATCAGAACGAAACTGCGGGTCAAGCGGTTGTAGAAAACAAGGTCAATAAAAAAATGCCGTCCGTCGAGCGTTATACGCTGCTGACGTGCCACAAATGCAAAACCCTTGCCCAGTTCAAGCAGGAAATGTTGCAGCTTGTTGATAAGGGCCTGTTCCAGATCTTTTTCAAAAAAGCGATCGGCCTGCGGGATGCCGGTAAATTCAAGCACATAAGGGTCTTTTACGAGGTCAGTAGGTGAGGTGATTTCGTGCCCTTTCTGCGCCAGTTTCAGGACGCCTTTCTTGTCGCGGCTCAGAGCGAGCCGTTCAAAGAGAAGGGAGTTGATCTGCCGCTCAAGTTCGCGCGTTGACCAGCGGGCATTGACCGCTTCAATCTCGTAGAATGCACGAGCCTCGGGTTTTTCCACCCGTAAAAGGAGGCGGTAGTGGGTCCAGGTCAATTGTAGACGCACTGCGTCCACAATTGGATAGGCGAGATAAAAGGCCCGCATTTTTGATATGTTTGTCCTGTCAAAACCTTTGCCAAATTCGGTGGTCAGACGTTCTGAAAGAGCATCAAGGAGATAACTGCCGTAATCGGCTCTCTTTTTTCCTTTCTGCTCTTCTTCGATAATAATACGCCCAATCTCCCAGTAGCTCACTACCATAGCGGCATTGACCGCCTGCCACGCTTTGGCGCGGGCCTCGGAGAGTATGGCCTTAACCCGCTCAAATATGACATCGAGATTATTGGTGCGTTTGATTATTGACATTGCCGTAATTTTACCCTTTTATTATTCAGAAAGTCCTATGTGTCCATGCCAGAAACAAGCCTCTTATATTTTGGAAAATGGAATCAGAAGTTTTTTCCCCCCGCTCTTACAACCCCACTGCTTTTGCCGATCAGACTCACTCTATGCAGACCGCCTGATAGACCAACTCCTCAACACCATAACGGCAGTAATGCGTGATCAGTGATGCGTAATGAGTGAGAGCACCTGCCCGTCCAGCTGCTTTACAGCAGTCCGGCAATCAATGTCACTGCGGTCATCATGTATATTGCAGATCTCTTCATGTTCTCATCCCTGTGCATGCAACTCCTCTCATGTCCCGCTCAATTAGGCTGCATGACGATGGACGCGTTTCTCCACTTCAGCTCCGATTGTCCGTTGGGCAATACGAAGCTCAAAGTCAGTCTGCAGCCCCATCCATACCTCTGCTGACGTGCCAAAGTATCTGCTGAGACGGATTGCCGTGTCGGCAGTTATGGCACGCTTGTTGTTGACAATAGCGCTTATGCGACCAGGCGGCACGGAGATGTCGCGGGCGAGCCTGTTGATGCTGATCCCCATCGGCTTCATGAATTCCTCAAGGAGGATCTCCCCCGGGTGAATAGGCTCAAGAAGTTTCTGTTTTGCAGTCATATCACACCTCTAATGGTAGTCGGTTATTTCAACGTCACAGGCATCTCCGTCTTTCCAGCAAAAACATATTCGCCATTGATCGTTGATCCTGATGCTGTATTGTCCCTTGCGGTCGCCCTTCAGGGCTTCAAGCAGGTTGCCCGGCGGGACCCTGAGGTCCTCCAGCCGCCTGGCCTGGTGAAGGTACAAAAGCTTACGCCGTGCAACCCGCTCGAATGAACGAAACCCCGGCACGTCCAGGTCATTGAACAGTTTCTCGGTTCTTGCATTACGGAAGGACCGTATCATTGCTTATAATCTATTACGTACTGCGTAATATGTCAAGCGGTATGGATCGGTGAGGGACATGGTGGGATTTCAGGTGAGGATCTCAGCGATATACCTCCATCTTCATTCCTCAAAGGTTGCCGATTACCCGAAAAAGTCGTGGTTCGGCAGGGTGTAGAGCTGTCTGATATACGAACCGAGCGTCTCCGGCAGATATCTGCCCCATATCTTGATCGGTACATCTTCTATCTCGATGCGCGGACTGAAGCCGACTGCAAAGAGGAACTCCACAAGAAACTCCACGTTCATCGGGATGTAGCCCTTGTACCGGCTGCTGTCGCGCTGGTTGATGATCCGCTCTTCGTGGATGCTGCTGCCCAGCTCTGATTCCACCAGGTCGCTGAAGGTCGTAAGGATCACCTCGATACTGATCCGTTGGGAAGCCCCTTCAAGCAATGGCTCAATTCCCTTTCTCAGTTCATCTTCAGATATCCCGCGGTCTTTAACCCGCTCCCAGGCACGCGTATCCCTGTATCGCCGGCATACTGACTCAGCGTCCCAGGGCAGCTCAAGGACCAGGTTCAATGCCTGATACTTGCCCCTGAACCGCTCCTGCTCAAGAACCGTAATATCACCGGCAGCCTGAAGCTCCGCAGTTAAACGGTCAAATGCATCTTCGTCTCCGACAATCTTGATTGCGCCGGTGTCCTGTATCATCAGCGCATTCCGGTCGAACCGGATGCTGCTGTCTTTGAAGCTGCGTGCGATCAATTCCTCTGCCTCGATGAACTCCCTGTCCATCTCTCGGGGAGGGGTGATAAACTGCTCGAGCGGAACCCCTGAGCGCTCTGCCCTCTCCCGGGCCATCTGCCCGGCAGCTTCTTTCACGTTTCCGAAGATCCATTCGGCAATGCGGCGGTTGGCCTTTTCCGCTATCCTCTTGGGGCGCTTTACGCGATAGGACCCGAGCATGCGGCCGCGGTCGTCAAGAAAGACCGAGGCATTGATCGGCGTCTCCTGGTAATAATAATCAGGGTTCTTCCGGTATCTGCTTAGCAGCTCGGCAATACGGGCGGACTGCACTCTGCTGTCGCGGCAGAGCAGGTCACGCAGCTGTCCCTTTCGACGGATCTCTTCCTGCTGTAAGGGAGCCGTGCCGGTCATGCTGATCAAACGTCTGCTTAAGGCCTCAAGCGTTTCCCTGATGATGAAGACATCGCAGATCAGGATTTCGGTCAGGCTGCGGCCGTCACCCGGCTCAGGCCGGTTGCAGAACCAGCGCTCAACAATGCTGAAGAGTCTGTCCCTGTGTGCAAAGGAAGTAAGATACATCCGGATATGATACGCAAGCCGCAGGGGAAGCACAACAAAAGCCCCGGGGAGTAAGGCGGGAAGAGCAGGGATGCCTGAGCGGCATCCCTGTCTAGAAGAGAGTGAACCGTTTTGAGTATCTCTTATTTCCCGTGATATTTGAACGAGAGTTTAACCTTTGCCCTGTATGCCTTGATCTTGCCGTCCTCGATATGCATATCGAGCTTCTCAACCTCTGCTACGCGCAGATCCTTAAGCGACTTGGAGGCGGTCTTGACTGCAACTGCCGCAGCTTTCTCCCATGATTCCGTGCTCGTTCCTACCAGTTCGATCACTTTGTAAACACTTTCAGACATGGTCTGCTCCTTCCGGCACATCTGCCCGGCCGAAGAGGCCGGGTGTGCCTGGCTCAGTATTTATAGAGACGGCAAGGCCGCCGTAAAAAAGTGTCTCGCAGGTCTGCTGATGTTTCCCCGTAATAACAGCCGGCAGGTGCCGGCCGTTCAGATCATTTAGCCGGCTGCGGGGCAGGGTAATACTTCTTTACATCGGCCAGGATATCCTGCTTCAGTTTTTCGAGCTCCTTCCTGAAGGTATCACTGGCCAGAACCCTTTTGGACAATGCATCAACCCTTGAGGAGATCGTGTCTTGCATAAGCTCGCCAACCTGCGCTGTCTGCTGGTTGAGCGATGCCTGGGTCTCACTGAGCGATGTCTGCGTATTGAGCGCAGCCTCGATGAGTCGTTCGATCTGCGCGTTGTTATCTGCCAGTTTTTGATCTATGAACTCAAGGACAAGAAGAAGCTGATCGAGCTTGTCTGCGGTCTGTCTCGTCGATATTGCCGTTAGCTGCGAAGTATCGGCTGTTTGTCCCTCGCAGACGCCGGATCTGCCTACATCCGGTGATGGCACCCATCTGCCGAGACAGATGACCGAATTTGTTCCGCCCCGAATAATGGTATATCCTCCGATATCCTGAGTCTGAGCCAGGACCGGTGAGGAGCAAACGATAAAAAACGAAAACCAGATTGCCGTTGCATATATGAGACGCTTCACAATTCCTCCTGTAATAAGACGGTTCGATATTGTTTCCATTGAGCAGGCTGCTGAAATTATTCCTTCACGTCTGACGCGGCGTCGGCATGCTCCATGCCTTTCCGGGAATCCCGGTGAGACTTGAAAGCAGAGGCTCCCATACCTGTCCTCTCATATAGGCCCGGTACCAGTTCATCCATCCTTCAGCCTCTGTTTCAGGATATCCATGCTCCAGCGCGGCATGCAGGTTTCCGACCGGCATGGTAAACCCAAGATTTTCATAATAGTTTGATGCGCCGTGGAGCCACTCATGAAGAAATACTTCACCCCAGGGCCTGCCTTCCCGAAACCACCACCATTGCTCACCCGTAATGATACTTGAATAGGTAGTTGTCCCATCGTTTATGAATACACCTCCGAGACCAAAATATGCCGGTATTGGGCCGCTGTTCCAGACGATATGGACCGAATCATACTTCCCTTTGGGTGCATATAGCCCAAGGTCATCCCGGACATCATCGTAACTCAACCAAAAATAGTCCCCGAAAGGAGAAACTTTTTCAATAATACGGTCTGACACAATAATGTCATAATGCGTATCGACAACACCGTCTGAGGCGTCAGCTGCCAGATCGGAGAAATTCAGAAATGCCCGGAGCAATGAAGCGGTGTGGCTCTCCGTAATACTGCCGGCATATCTTTTTGCCGTTCCCTGTTCGACATATTCGGCATTGGTGTGGGGATAGACAATGAGGAGATGCGAGTATGTTGCCAGGCTGTTTGGAGGGGGGGCTGTTGTGAAGTCCCATGTAACGCTGTTTTCAAGGGGGATGCCGTGACTGTCTTTAACATCTCTGGTTATGGTAACCGTATACGTCCTGGCGTAATCAAAAGAGTTCATGGGGATAAATGTGGCAGAGGCCCCATTGACTGTTACAAAACCTTTCACTCCTTGTACCGTGACGGTAATGCCTGTTACGCTCATCGGGTCCATCGGCCGGGAGAATTCAATAGTTACCGCACTGTTAACAGCTACCTGCCGGGAGTCTGCTGCGGGACTGACTGATATAACAACCGGGCTTGACGTTGTGTCGGTAATCCCCTCGCCCCCGCCTCCCCCACAGCCGGAGATGAAAAGTATTACTGACAGAAGAGCAATGATCAGACTGAAACTGGCTGATTGCCGCGGATTTATATAACGGTGTCTGTTCATGAGTCTCCTCCTGACCCAATTTATAGCATATAACAGGCAATATGTCATTATGTACTGCCAGGTGCTTAGCGCCAACGTGGACAATACCGGTTATGCCTTTCTGAATGAAGAAGCCTGGCAGCTCCGCAGGATAAGAGCGCGGCTGCTGCGCACGGTCTTGATCGGACTGCATAGAAACATGGCATAATAGAGAAGATGATGGAAAACGAGTCTTCAGCTGCGGTGCTCTCTCTGCCAGGGGCAGATCAGACAGCTTCCCCGGAAGTTACGATATGGTGTATCCATTTCGAATGCTATAAGTATCTCAGAGTATGCAACCGGTGCCGCGTCAGGATAAAGTGCGCGAATTATCAGGATTACTGGTCTCCGCGTTTTGATTATTGATCTGCGGTGCACAGAACTGAAAATGAATGGTGGAGCTGATCGGGATCGAACCGACGACCTCTTGAATGCCATTCGATTCAGGAGCAAATTAACAGATCGGCTACTGGTAACGTTTTGGTGATATCTCTTTGAATTTAAAGTCTTTTTAGGCTTCTGTATTTTTCTATATTTTCCTTTATTTTCTGTCCTCGGAGCTACATTCGGCTACAATTTGGCTACAGTGACTTTCAATAGAAACAGCTCAAAAGATATTGTCTCTCTGAATATAATCACCCGCAGGTTCCATTATAGATGCCATCAGAGTGAAGCATATTTCAGCTGAAATGATCTTGCCTGCCCACGATGAATTATTATGTATTTATAGACTGTTAAGTTGCTATAATCCTCATAATTGTCTCGTTGCCTTATCCTTTTACTAATGAATATAATAGCCAACTGCTGGATTACATTAAATCCTGGGGGGAAGAATGAGCGATTACAGTGCATGCCCACATTGCGAAAGGGAAGCCGAAAAGGTCATTTCATCAAATTGGTTCCCGATATATTCATGTGATGAGTATGGTGAAAATATTGTTCTGAGGATGGACCGCCATGCCCGGAATGCGACGCATCAGGCTATAGTGAGATTGGAAAAGTGTATGCCTAAGTCGACAGGGTAAAATCCAATATTGGACAGCTTACAGCAGCGGGCAAATTCGTGAGCTATGCACCTCAAGAGAATCAATCACTGGTTTGGATAAGGATATGACCAAGAAGGCCCCGACTATGCAAAATCTAACCTCTGGCGCTCAGTACTTGATCATGCTTGTTATTCAAAAGGTGAATGACAAGGATCGGGCCGAGCCTGGCATTAACGATTGGCTTTTAACTCTTTTGGAGCGTCACGCGGAGATGGTAAAGGCCAAGGTGAAGGTAATAGATATAGATCAACTCCATGGCCGCCTGAAAGAGCAGCTTCTGAAGGGAGATATTGGGGCGCTTCTGCCGGTGGATGCAATAATTAGCAGATCTGTCGAACATGCCCTTGCCAGAGATAAGAAGCAGGCATCAGAAGCAGACATCGCCGCAGTTATTCTTACTGCTGCCGGCTATGAGATAGAAGTAGCGGATGAATCTTCCACCAAAATCGAACAGATACAGTTCTCTCTGTCCATACCTACCCTGCAGAAATTTGGGCGCAATCTTACCAGGGAGGCATCAGAAGGTAAATTAAGCAGTGTGCTTGGTCGCGATGAGGAGGTGGAACTCCTGATCGAAACCCTATGCAGGCGCACCAAGCGAAATCCTCTGCTTATCGGACCGGCAGGCGTCGGCAAAACCGCAGTAGTTGAATGGCTGGCTCAGCTCATTGATCAGAATAAAGTCCCTGAGCTGCTTTCCGGCACGATTATTGTGGTGCTGCAACCATCTTCTCTTACGGCGGGTGCAGCATTGGCGGGTGAGCTTGAAAAGCGGGTACAGGCCATCATTGCAGAAGCCGCTCAGGATGGGATTGTTCTCTTTATTGATGAGGTCCACACAATTATTGGGGCTGGGGGCGCATCAGAGCGGGCTGATCTGGCAAGTATGCTTAAGCCAGCGCTGGCAAGGGGTGAGATAGCCTGCATAGGAGCAACTACCGATGATGAATACCGCCGTTTTATAGAGACTGATTCTGCCCTTGAGCGCAGATTTCAGCCCATAAGGATACAGGAGTTGACTGCAGACCAGACGTTTGTTGTACTGCTGAGCCTGAGGGACGAGTATCAGCATTTAAGAGGTATTACGATTGAAGACAATATACTTCGGTGGCTCGTAGATTTTGCCCATAAATACATGCGGAACAGGTATTTCCCTGATAAGGCAGTTGATCTGCTGGAACAATGTGTAGCCCATAGTCTTGCCCTTAGAAAAGACTCTGTACAGATAGAGGATGCTGAGGCGGCTGTCGAGCGCATGGTAGGAATGCCGACAGATCTTGATATAAAGCTAAGCCTTCTTAAAAAGAGCCTGTCTGAGCGCTCGTTAGCGAATGGGGCATTTCTTGAGTCCCTCCTGAACAGACTTCAGATTACCATGCGGGGACTTGATCTGCGTCCCTTGCGCCCTAATTCAGTCATATTATTCTATGCAGAAGCTGTCAGATATAGTGAATCCGTGGCTGAGACGATTGCAGAGACACTTTTTGGCAGCAATGAACGGATTGTTAAAATAGATTTCAGCAGATTTTCAAATCCTGCGGATATATCCCTCCTATTGGGAGCCGCCCCGGGATATATCGGGTATAGTGAAAACCTGCCATTACATCGGATTAGGCAGATACCGTGGTGCGTGGTCTTTTTCGAAAATATCCATGAGGCAGCGCCTCAGGTCCGTGACGCGCTCAAACAGGCTCTTTATGACGGATTCTTTATTGATGGCCAGGGGAAAAGGATCTACCTGAGTGACACTGTTATTATCCTAACTGTGGGTCATTCCCTTGGATCGAATCATATACGTGGTTTTGACTGTAAAGAGAAAGCGACTGACCATGAGAATCGCAAGATGATCGGCGATATTTTGGGTCATGATTTCATGGGTGCTATTGACATGATCTACATGAACCCACCGGACCCAGACGAGGGCCTCAAGCTCTGGATCGAGCATAGTCTTCTATCTGACTTGTTATTGCGATGCAGGGAGCAGGGATTGAATTTGCAATGGGATGGCAGCCTTGTCGAATGGCTGTTTTCACAGCGTGATGATAATGCAGCTCAATGCGAATGGGAGCGTCTGATAGATGACAGTCTCAGCCCTGTCCTGATCCCCTATTTTCATAAGGACGGAACATTAGGCAACAATTCTATTACCATAAGCTATGACGGACAGCGCATCGTTGCACAGTGCTGTCCGCTGAATAAGGAGTAAGCCTCTTGGAGTTTTCGACAGAGGCTCAGAATATCTGTTATGAAAAAGTCCTGCATTGGCTCAAGGAATCTGGTGAAGACTACCTTAAACGGGAAGATGAACCGATATTTTCCGTAAACAAGGGATCGGCCGTTGCCCATATAGGAATATGGTCCTTTGGTCATAGTGAGATAACGTATCATATTTTTCGCACAATTGAATCATGGTGACCTCAAAACTGGTAATGTAATTTGTCGAGAAAAACATAGCCAGAGGAGGCACACCATGACTCAGAAGAATTGTAGCAAAAAGATGGGCAAAATAATCCAGA
>JACRLO010000003.1:0-3126 GCA_016235245.1 Nitrospirota bacterium
CGAATCATTAAAGTAGTCCCACCAGGCTGCATAGATCGGCACAGTGTTCTTCGTGAACCTGAAGATATAGACATTGCCTGATGCCTGTATCGTCTGGATATTCTTCCAGTCGGAGCCCTCAAGCATTTCCACCATTTTCTTATAAGAATAGTAAGATAGCTTTTTATGTGAGAGACCGTCATCATTCGTCGGATTGTTGATCAGCCCATAGTGGTTGAACGGGTTCTGCGGAAACGGGGTAGCATGGCCCGGTTCATAATCACTTCTCTCGTAGATAAGGTTCCAGAATATCCTGTCGATTCCGATTGAAGCCCCGAGAACATATGTCTTGATCAGCCCTTGGCCTGCTCTTTCTCTGTCTGAACCGGAAGTGTGCTGCCTGGACGCACTACCGGATCATTGGGGTTTCCATCGTACATGGCCGTCTCGACAAAGACCGGCATCGAATGAATATTGGAGCCGTACTTGTTCATTACGTGCCCTCCTGTATTCTAATTTTGGATGCATTTCTTATTCTTAATGGCACACACCGGTCGTCTGATTGCATTGGGGCCGGATCGCCGGGCAGGAATTCCCCTGTATGCGACAGTCCGGAACGCATACGTTGGGACTTATATCAGTGGCACAGACCGTGCCGGTATAACATATTACGCTCCCGCAGGCAGTGCCGGAGGATGTACTTCCGAGGGTCAGTATCGCGTCGCAATCTGCGGAAATACAGAGTGCAATGGGTTCGGCATCGAGACTGACGGATACAGCAGATACATCGCTAACACTTCCGTTGCTAAGTTTAATACTCTTCAGGGTCACTGGCCCAAACGTGGAAGACAGGTTCACTGACGTCGGTGAACTTGCTGCGATTGCCAATACAAAGGAATATGTTTTAGGGGTCGTTGCAGAGTAGTCGCCTGCCTTCATAAGAAATACGTCGGCTCCCGTAGCGGCTATGCGGGAATCAAACCGGGCATAACGGAGGTACCGATTCGCCCATTCGAGATAGGGATATTGAGAATAGTCTGTTGCCCTGGCTGCATAATTGAAAGAAGAAACACCGGGATGTTCCGCTTCCCAGACACGATATTCGTCCCGGACATTTATGTATGAAGCGAATCTGGCCGGAGGTTTCCCGGTTGCATCGGCCTTGCTGACAAACTCGTCCCGCAACCAGGGGATCAAGTCCATAATTGCTGCCCGGGATTCGGAACCAATGTCCAGGTCCTGCGTATGGACTCCCCAGCCAAAGGCCCAGACCTTTGGCTTTGCGCCGGTACGATTGCGCTCTTTCCAGTTAGCGTAGAGCTGGAGAAATTCCGCTTTTTTACGGGATGATTTCCCGTCCTGCCAGAGACCTAAATGTTCACCGACTTGGCCGATGACCATGCCCTGCGGCACGGTCACGAATTTTGTGGTCAGGTCTTCGGTAATAGCGCTTTGGCCGGGTCGGAAAGGATTCCAGGGCACGTGGCTGAAATAACTGGCCATGATCTGGTCCCCACCGCCTTCGCGGATGGTATAACCGTATTCCTCCATTAATTGGTTAGGGTTCGTCAGCTGCGCATGGGATTCCGCCGCGGCATTGACAGCCGCAATGACAGCAGTATCGGTTACGCCAAGCGCAAGGCTCACGGCCTTGTCAGTGAAGCGTTTATTGGTGTCCCACACCTTTCTGACGTCGCTCGGGTCGGGATTTATGTATGCATTGGCTATTGACGGCCAGTCATGGACGCCGCGATAGTACTCGGTATGCGAATGAGTTCCCAGTATGCCGCCGCTCGCCTGGAGCCTGGCAAGGAGCGGCAGGCAGGTCGCCTGTTCGGAAGCTTCGACGCAGAACTCGTAGCATTCGCCAACAGCGAGGAATGATACTTTGACGCCGTAGGGCTCCAAATAATCCATCAGCCACGCAGCATTGGCAATTTGCCGTCGAAAGAAGATCCGCCGATCATCAAGCGTCAGTTGCTGGTTCAGAGGGTCGCAATGGAGGTCCATGGTGATATTGATCGGAGACTGGGATACAGCAGTGGTCACCGTCAGTGTCGTGCTTCCCGCAATAATCCCCGATGTCGCCGTAATAGTGGTCACTCCGGCGGACTGCGCCGACACGAGACCGGCAGCGTCGATCGTTGCGATAGCTGTGTTTGATGAAACCCACGTTGCCGATTGAGTCAAGGTCTTCGAGCTGTTGTCCGAATACGTTCCGGTTGCCGTAAACTGTTGTGTATTCCCCACCGTGATACTCGGGCTGGCCGGTGTTACTATAATCGATACCAGCGTTGCTGATGCATTGCCACCACCACTATCACTGGCACTACCTCCCCCGCCCCCGCATGCAAACAGCGTTACGGCCAGAAGCACCATGATGACTATCTTTATGTTCAACCCTTACCCCCTTTTCATTGCCAACCGAATAGAATGGCCGCTATAAACCAGGCAATGACATCCCTCACCTGCTTCTATCGCAACGGCGGCAGGTTTGATTTGCACTGTGAAGAGAGTTGGTCTTCATGACCCTTGAGACATTGAATGATCCTGCCTTCTCCAGGCTTGATGTCCTTGCAATATTTCTGCACCTCATCGCCGCAGAATTCCTTGAATCCCTTCATCTTCGATTTCATCTCGGCCATCTCCTGTTTGCAGGCAGGAGTTACGTCCTTCTCATGCTCCTGCAGACATTTTACGACTTGACCTCCACCGCGTTGGACATCCTTACAGAATTTCGCTGCGTCTTCGTCGCACGATCTTGAGGGTTTCGCAATTCCGCTTGAACTGCTCCCCACAATCAAACAGGTGACTGACATAACCAGACAGAAGAATTTGATCCCTTCACGACGCGATACCGTTGCCTTCTTCATACATTTACTCTCCTCTTCATTAAGATCTCATAAGGCTAAGCCTTTTATCTCATAGACCGGCAAACTTCTCAAATTAAATCGAAAACTGAAGGCATCTGTGCAGGAGTGATTACAGTAGTCGGACCATTCCAGGAGCACAGACACGATCATTCTTAGTTTCATTACCGCACCTCCACGAACACCGGATTTTCGTTAACTGTTAGCGTTATCGTGCCGTTTGACGCCGCTACGGTCTCTGTCCTGAATGCCGTCGCATAGTCGGTCACGTCTTTGC
>JACRLO010000003.1:3194-6355 GCA_016235245.1 Nitrospirota bacterium
CGAATCATTAAAGTAGTCCCACCAGGCTGCATAGATCGGCACAGTGTTCTTCGTGAACCTGAAGATATAGACATTGCCTGATGCCTGTATCGTCTGGATATTCTTCCAGTCGGAGCCCTCAAGCATTTCCACCATTTTCTTGTAGGTATAATAACTGAGTTTCTTGACGCCGAGGCCCAGGTCATTGACTCCCCATCCGTCATAGATGAGCCCTGTGTAGTCGAAGTAGCCGCCGTCATACTTGAACCCTTCCATGAGGCCGAAGGCCGGAAAGATCTTTTTCACGCCAAAGGTAAGTGGATACACGAACCGCTTGAAGTAATCCATAGCCTGCTGATGTTCGGTCTGGAAAGGATAATCAAACGGTACGGGCTTAACAGATGTCGGATCGCCGCTGTATGAGCCCATCTCCGCTATCCAAAATGGTATTGTGGGGAAACCGTTGGCATTCAGAGCCGCCCTGACATGGTCGTTGACATCCTTTGTTCCAAGATAATCGCCCGTGGCATTGCCATACCAGTGGAAGTCCATCACATCTACGTATTGCCCGCCAAGGGCCTCAAGAATAGGTTTATAATGCTGATCGAAATTCGACAGGTAATCTGCCACCGGCGGCATACCCGGCACTCCGCCGATCAGGACCATACAGTCGGAGCACACCTCCTTGATCGCCGTATAGGTTATTCGCTGCAGGTCTGCAAAACCGCTTCTCAGGCTGCTAGGCTCGTTCCCTACCTGCCAATATTTGATGGGGCTGTGCAATCCCGACGCGGCATAAGAATCACCGCCATAGCGCCGCACCAGCGCCTTTACAAAGGCGACATATTTCTGCTCGTCCACGGGGAAATATGACCCTGCCAGACAGCGGCCTTCATCGATTGGCCCCTGTGGCGCAATGTTCGCCAGAATGTTCATTCCGGCCGGGACTCTGCTCCACTGTTGGTCATACCGCGTAAAATCGTAAGCCTCGCTCGCAAGATCGGGCTGGACCAGAAACCAATACGCATATACCCCATCTCGCGTCCATTTGACGCCGATGTTCGAAGCGTCCCCATACCCGTTACTGGTATATCCCTGTTTTGCAACCGAGGCTGGATGAAAACCAAAGGGACTTTCGATAACAGCGTCGCTAACAGTCAGGGTTGTGCTTCCTGCAATGTTCCCCGATGTCGCCGTAATGGTGGTCACGCCTGCGGTTGTTGCCGTTGCCAGACCGGTAATGTTAATAGTCGCAACCGCACTGTTTGAAGATGTCCAGGTTGCTGAACTGCTCAGGTCTTGGGTTGAACTGTCCGAATATGTCCCAATTGCCGTAAACTGTTGTGTATTCCCCACCGTGATACTCGGGTTGGCCGGTGTTACTATAATCGAGACCAACGTTGCAGATGTATTGTCACTTCCACTATCGCGGCCATTACCTCCGCCACCCCCGCAGGAACACAACATTACAGCAAGAAGCGCAGACAGGATTATTGTTACCCTCATTGTGCCCCCTCCTCTGCACGCTTTTTATCTAATCGGCATCATCTGCCAGGTTGAGGCCTTATCGGACCGTTGCGCTCATCCGCAGTCCTGGGAGAAAATCTCTGATCCCTGCTGCCAGGTCCGTCGCCCCTTCTTTCTCTTGCCTCATCGATAAGTTCCCGGATTTCCCTGTTGAATTCCTGCTGAAAGAGAACATACTTCGCCTGCTGCTCCAAAGACAGGATATTCCTGAGTTCAGCACGCTCCTCATCATTGGTCCGCTGCAACGCAGTATGGTTCTGTTCGAGACGATCGAGAGCAGCCTTCATCTTCGCCTCATTCTTTTCCTTCACCGCCGCTCTCAACTCGCGCATGCCCTCGCGAACCCCTGTCTCGGCCTCTGCCCTCTTCCTGTCGCAACTGTTGAGCACCGGAAACACCTGTGCCGAGATCTTCTCGTTGAGGTCAAGAGCGCTGGTCAGCTTCCACATTCTCATGGTCTCGATCTTTTTCCTGACCTTCTCCATCTGCTCCTTCGAAGGCGGTCTGTCCCGATCGTCAAAGGGCTCGGCAATCGCTGCCGCGGACCATGCCGTAAGAAACACAAACACCAGTAAGCCGGTAATCTTTCTATTCATTTTCATCCTCCTGTTTGATCTTTTGTCCGCAATGTCCTGTATAACGCAGAGAGTTCGTCCGAACTCAACGTTACAAATTCGCTGTGATATGATGGCGTCACGCCATCCAATAGAGCCACTTCTTCGGCAGTCAGCCAGCCTTTGTGTTTCGGTATCTGCCTTTCAGTAATATCGCCTAATTCAAGGAGAGAGTATTCAAGCGGATCGCGGAACAGGGGATCACGCTGAGGGGCCTGCCGCACCTGAAGCGAAAAAACAAAAAAAACCATAATGATCAGCATCAGTGCCGCCGCAAGCGGCAGCAGCCGCAAAAAGGAAAATCTCTTAGCAGACCGGCGGGCATGATCATCCCTGCTCAGGGCACGGATCTTCTGAGGAAGTGTCTTCCAGAACAGATCTCCGGGGTCAGGCGTCTCGCAGTCCCTCAAATCCTTTAACAGGACGAGCATTTCCACACATTCCGCGCATTGCCCCAGATGAGCCTCGACGCATTGTTTCTGGTCGTCCGTAAGCCGCGTCTCTGCATACTCGGGCAGCAGCCCTTCTATTTCATCATGAGACAGTGTCATGTCCCTTCTCCTTCATTGCATCACGAAGTTTTTGCAATCCATTATGGTAATGGGCCTTGACCGCACCTTCTGAGCATCCCATCACCCCTGCAGTCTCTTCACAGCTAAGTCCTTCATAGACCCTGAGCACGATCGTAAGCCTCTGGCGCTCTGGCAGCAGACCCAGAGCAGATCGCACGTCCAGTATCCTCTGCCTCTCCATGAGCAGGGACAGTGCCCCTTTTTGGTTGCATATGATCGTTTCTGTTATTTCGATCTCATCTTTCCGGCCCTGCCGGATCTGGTTCAGGCTCGCATGCGCCGCTATCTGATACAGCCAGGTCTTAAACGAAGATTGCCGCCTGAAATTCCGTATGCCGCCGATTACGTTCATAAAGGTCTTCTGGGTAAGATCCTTTGCCTCTTCCATGTCCCTCGTCATGCGATAGACAAACGCATAGATAACACGCTGATATTTCAGCACAATTTCTTCCATTGCCACATCGTCACC
>JACRLO010000003.1:6361-48866 GCA_016235245.1 Nitrospirota bacterium
GCCGGCCATATATCGTTCGACAAGCCGAATATCATCATCCATCTGTATTCTTAGACCCCTCAGACAGGAAAAGGTTTAAACAAATAAAGCGGCCTTCTCAGAGACCTGCTATAGCTGTTATTGTTTATGGGACGCGGCAGGAAACATCTTGAAAAAATAAAAGGCAGGGGAAAGACTGGATAAACAGCCTTTCCCCTGCCTCGATACGATCACGTTTTTTTGATGATCTAACTGTCCGGATGGGCCTTCTTATAATCCCTCACCATTTCAGCCATCTTATCTTTAAGGTGAAGCTTTCTCTTTGCCAGCTTCTTGCGATCGAGGTCTTCCTCAGGCGTCAGGTAGACTTTCTTGTCAACTTCTATAAGCTGCATATCAAGGTCGTGGTGCTCATCACTCACTTTTCTGAACTCCTCGTTCTCCTGCGAAAGCTTAGCCATGATCTCCTGTTCTTTCACCTTTGCCTCCTCCTATTTCTCTATGATTTTGACCGTCATCTCCACTCTTTCATTAGGGTTGTCTCTCGCATCCCTGGGCTGGTTCACGATCTGATCGACAACATCCATGCCGGATACTACCTCGCCAAATACGGTGTACTGTCTGTCAAGAAACGAAGAATCCTTCACACAGATAAAAAACTGGGAACCTGCGCTATCAGGATTTGCTGACCGGGCCATCGAGAGGACGCCGCGTTTGTGAGGCTTATCACTAAATTCGGCCTTGACCGTATGGCCAGGGCCTCCCATGCCATGACTGGATTTATCAAGATTCCTGGAGTTCGGGTCTCCGCCCTGGATCATGAACCCCGGAATTACGCGATGAAAGGTCGTATTGTCGTAAAAACCCTTCCGGGCAAGCTCGATAAAATTGTTCACATGATTTGGGGCTATCTCCGGGAAGAACTTCAATTCAACTGCACCAAATTTTGTTTCAATAACTGCATGCGTATCTGCCATTCCTTCTTCTCCTCCTACTCAATCGTTAGCCTCTCTGGTATCAGGGCTTTTCCTCGATCACTTTGATTTTGATCTCTACCCGTTCGTTCGGATTGTTGGTACGCCGATCCTGGGGCAGCGTTGCGATCTTGTCCGCCACTTCCATGCCGCTCAGGACCTCGCCGAAGACGGTATATTGTCCGTCAAGTATAGCCTGCTGCCTCGGGTCCATATCAAAGCAGATAAAAAACTGGGAACCTGCGCTATTTGGATCGCTCATCCGGGCCATCGAAACGATGCCGCGTTTGTGAGGTTTCTTATTGAATTCAGCCTTGATCGTATATCCCGGCCCTCCTGTACCGTAGGCTGCACGCCTCGCCGGGTCCTTGCTGATCGGATCGCCGCCCTGGATCATAAAGCCTGCCATGACACGGTGAAATACTGTCCCGTCATAAAATCCGCTCTTTGCGAGTTCAAGAAAATTCTTTACATGCCCGGGCGCAACATCGGGGAAAAACTTCAGGGTCATATTGCCGAATTTTGTCTCGATGACCACCCTGGTTGCGGCCATTTTCTTTACTTCCTCTTTCGTAGCCGTGACAGATTTCACCTCTGCCGACACGGCTGCGGCATACATGCAGACGCAGAAAACCACCAATACATACAAAACTCTTTTCATGCGAATTGCTCTCCTTGTCCAGATAGTCCTGAATAATGCAGAAAATTCATATAGTGTCCCTATTGTAGCTCATTCAGGCAGATTCCTCAATAATCTTTTCTGCAAGCTTTGCCGAGTTCTCAATGCAGTCATTGACACTGATGCCGCGGTAGGCATTGCCCGTCAGGTAAAGGTTCTTCTGCTTTGCCAGTATCGCGTCAATGTTCCTCAGCCGCTCGGTATGTCCCACGGTGTACTGGGGGATTGCCATCTCGTGCCGGTATATGCGCACAAAATCAGGAGCAGCGGTGATCTTGATGATATCAGACAGTTCCTTTCTGATCGTCGCCAGCAATTGCGGTTCGGGCTGCATGGCAAGGTCAGAGGCCCTCGCACCACCAACCATGACCCGTAAAAGCGCATATCCTTCCGGCGCCCTGTTTTGGAAGATGCTGGAGTCATAGAGCGTACCCAGAATCTTCCGTTTTTCGCGGGATGGAATGAGATACCCAAAGGCATCGAGGTCTGCCGTGAACTTATCTTTCTTATATCCGAGACAGGCAACGGAGACCGAGGGATACGGTATTTCAGATAACGTGTTGGAGAGTTTTTTGTCGATATTTTTCATCATCTCTGAAGCCGCATATGCGGGTGAGGCAACAATGACCGTCTCTGCCTCAAAGGAAGAGCTGTCGGCAAAATGAATGGTATAACTGCTGCCTTTTTTTTCGATCGAGACCGCCCGGTAACCGAGACGGAGCCTGTCACCGAGAACCGCCTTGAGAGTTCGGATCAGTTCTCCCATACCGTCAAAGAATGAAGTAAGTATGCCGGCCGGCCCAGCTCCGACCTTTTCAGATGATCCCTGTTTTTTCTTTTCCTGCTGGAGTTTCAGCATGCCCCGGATGAGACCGCCGTATTTCTTTTCCAGGTCATAGACTCTGGGAAAGCATGCCCTGAGGCTCAGGGTCTCAGGATTTCCGGCATAAATGCCGGACGCCATGGGATCGATCAGTTTCTCATAGGCCTCTCTGCCCAACCTTCTCCGCGCAAACTCTGCAAGGGTCTCTTCTTCCTTTGCATTCCCTGCAATGAACGGTTCAGCCATGACCCTCAACCTGCCCGGCAGACTCAGGAGTTTCGAAAAGAGAAATGCCGGCGGAGACTCAGGCAGCCGATGAAGCACTCCGTTTGAGAAGATAAACCGCTTCCGTGATGCATCGTTGCTGCGCATGGGCTCAAGAGCCAGTTTCTTTGAAAGTTCGAGCGTCTTCGGCTTATTGTCAAGAAAACCGTTCACCCCCCATTCACAGAGAAAACCCTCTGCCTTGTCCGACCATATTTTCCCGCCGGGCCGCTGCTCAGCTTCAAAAATCGTTATATCAGCTTCGGCGTCTTTTTCAAGAAGAAACCAGGCAAGCGAAAGCCCTGATATGCCGCCACCGATAATCGCTATTCTTTCCATCCTGCCTCCTCCATTCCGTGAACAACAATATCAGCCAGAGCTGAAATAAACGTCGGCGAGAGGTTCAAAGATTCTGCCCGCTCAAGCCGTATGCCAAGCAATGCTGCCATCTCCCGGTAAAGCATATCAATTTCATACAGGGTCTCAATATGGTCAGAAACAAAGCTGATCGGGACCGCAAGGACGTTCTTTATCCCCTTTGAGGCCATCTCCTCAAGCATCTGCTCGGTAGAGGGCTCCAGCCAGGCCACAGGTCCGCTCTTTGACTGATACGAGAGTTTCCAGGGATTGCCGAACCTCGCGGTCACCGCTTTTATCGTTGCCATGATATGGTCTACATAGGGATCACCTTCATCCACAAACTTCTTCGGAAGACTATGTGCGCTGAAAAGCAGATGCACGTCTGTTGGCTTGATCCCAGGAGTCAGGGATGAAGAACAAAATAGTGCCAGCCCCTTCGCTATCTTTTCTGCAAGCGCATCGATATAACGCGGCTGATCGTACCAGGACATGATATGATGGGTTCTGATCGACGGGTAGGCGGTCAAAACCCTCCTGAGTTCAGAAAGCGACGATGCGGTAGTTGCGACAGAGTAGTGGGGATAGAGACTGAGAACCACGACCTTATCAATACCTTCTGCAGAAATACGACTGACCGCATCTTTGGTAAAGGGATGCCAGTATCGCATGCCGACAACGACCTTGAATTCTGTCTTACGGCCATGGGAGGCTGACTCCTCATTCAACGATGTTTCAAGGGCCTTTGCCTGATCATCCGTAATTTCCCTGATCGGTGATTTTCCCCCAATGAGCGCATAGGCAGCCTTTGTCTTGGCTGACCGCAGGGAGGAGATCAAAAAAGCAAGAGGCTTCTGAAGAAACACCGGACCAAGTCTTATGATCTCTCTGTCGGAAAAGAGGTTGTACAAAAAAGGCTGAACAGCCGCAAGTGAATCAGGGCCACCGAGATTGAGGAGCAGAACTCCAATGGAACGCTTCGTAGCCGCTTCCAAGGTCAGTCTTGATATCCTTCAAATATTCGGTCAAATTCGTCTGCAGCTTCGGCAAAGACATCGAGAATCCTGGGGTCAAAATGCTCAGGTTTCGTCCGGCCATCACCTTTCACGATAATGTTAAAGGCCTGTTCATGACTGAAGGGCGGCTTGTAGGGACGCTTGGACCGAAGCGAGTCATACTGATCGACGATATTCATGATCCTTCCCATAAGGGGAATATCCTCACCCTTGAGCCCTCGCGGATAACCGGTCCCATCCCATCGCTCATGATGCGTGAGAGCCACCACCTCTGCAGCAGAGAGGAATTCAGAAGAAGACTTTGAGAGTATCCTGGCGCCGATGGTCGTATGCGACTTGATAATTTCGAACTCCTCAGGCGTCAGCTTTCCCGGTTTCAGAAGAATATTGTCCGGAATTCCGATCTTGCCGATATCGTGCATAGGGCCTGCGTAAAAAATGGTCTCGCAAAAATCGCCCGCCTGCCCCAACTGCTCGGCCAGGATCCTGCAATAATAACTTATGCGTTTGATATGCGTTGCAGTATCCTCGTCCTTGAACTCGGCAGCAAGAGTGAGCCGATGGATCGTCTCGATATAGCTGCTTTTTATCTCCTGGTGGGCAGATTCGATATCGTCCATTGCAATCTGCAGCTCATAGGTCCTGTTCCTGACTTCCTGCTCAAGCCGCTGATTATGGCTGAGCATGAAGTCCTCATAATCCTTGATTCTCAGCAGATTTTTTACCCGGAGGATCAATTCGATTCTATCGATCGGTTTGGTCAGAAATTCATTCGCCGAGACCTCAAGCCCCCTCAGCTTTGATTCTCTGTCACTGAGTGCGGTAACGATCACAACCGGGATGTTTGCCGTTTCAGCGTCGTTCTTGATCAGACTGCAGGCCTCGTATCCGTCCATGTCGGGCATCATGATGTCCAGCAGCACCAGGTCAGGGAAAAGAGCCTTTACCTTCTCGACCGCCTCCCTGCCGTTTGAGGCTGTTTCGGCCTCATATCCCTCTGCCCTCAAGAGGGAACTGAGCAGCTTGACATTCTGCTCTTCGTCGTCGACCACCAGAATTTTCTTTTTATCTCCCATAGACCATGCCTTCCTTCACGCCGCATCTCCCCGATTCTTCTAAGCCTACCATGTCAGGGCCGCTGTGGCAATACGAAAATAAACCTGTTGCCGGCGGACAATCCATCATCAGGGGACTCTGCCGGCACCCCCTCGGCCCATATCCTGCCCCCATGGAGTTCCACATACCTTTTGCTCAGGAGAAGTCCTACATTGTCCTGTTTTCTCTCAATCGTGGTATCAAATTGTTTATAGGGATCAAAGAACCTCACGCGCTCTGTATCGGTTATAGCCGGACGAGAATCCGTGATCGCGACCTTAATGCAATCCCGCTCAGGAAGCAACGGCAACCGATCGGCCGTCGCAGATGCTTCCTGATTGCCGGAAATATCAGCAGGGCTGCAGCTTACCCGGGCAGTCTCTATCAGGATAGTCCCCTTGTCAGGCGTTGCATTAATAGCATCCGTAAGCAGGTTTACAAAGACCTGTTTGATTTTGCTTTCGTCAACGGTCAATAATCGTGCATCCTCGGCGACGGTTACGGATATGTCTATCCGGTGTTTTTTTGCCTTCTCCCGAAAGATATAGAGGGCATTGTTCATGATATCGCTGATATTGTATTCGCCATAACAAAGCTCTATACCGCCCGTCTCCATCTTGCTCAGATCCAGGACCTCATTAATCAGCTTCAGGAGCTTCAGGCCGCTTTGATAAATGTATTCAAGGTATTCCTTGTGGTCAGCCCGAATCTCACCATAAATGCCCTGGGACATTGCTTCGGAAAACCCGATAATTGCGTTCAGAGGAGTCCGCAGGTCATGGGACATATTCGCCAGGAAGGCGGACTTTGCCATATTAGCGCTCTCGGCAAGCAATTTTGCATCTTCCAGCTCCCGGGTTCTGCTCTTGACCTTGGCGTCAAGGTCTGTCAGCAGCGTCAGATTTTCGATCGCGATCGCCGCCTGGTTTGCATAAACCTGGCATAGTTCCACCTTGTCGGGTGTAAAATAGCCGAGCTTATCACTGTAAAAATTCAGAACTCCGATAACTGCCGTGCCGCCGCAGATAAGGGGTACGGACAACATGGAGCCATATTCTTTTTTCCCCGCATCACTGAGCCACGGCGTAAATATCGGATCGTTCTTTATATCGTTGATGATCTGAGGGATATTGAGCCGGATCGCTGTACCGATTGCCCCTCTGCCGGTAGGGGAATCATCCCACGTAATGGTACTATTGTTAAGGCAGCCTTCTTCAAAGCCGGCATACGCAACCGGTGCAACACTATAATTGCCCTCGTGAAGCAGTCCGAGCCAGACCATCCTGAAGTCAAAGAGTGCCCTGGCATTTTCGCAGATCGCCTTATACAACGGCAATTCATCAGTAAACCCGACAATGGCGTTCGACGCATTATTGAGCGCCAGGACATTGTCAGAGCGCTGCCTGATTTCATGAAAAGCGTCCTTCAGCCTGGCAGTCATCTCATTGAACCGTTCGGCAAACTGACCCATCTCGTCCTGGTTTGTCACCTCTATGCAGACATCAAAATTCCCCTTCCTGATTTCGTGCGCCGCATGGGCAAAACTTCTCAACGGTTTGACAATATTCTGCCTGATATACATGATTGTGATGATGGTTGCGGCACAGAATATTCCGAGAACGTAGAGCCTGAAAATATCGAACTTCCGGATATCTTCCTCATAATTTGCAAGAAGAAAACTCACCAGACGGTCAACATGGGCATTATACTGATAAATCTTAGAGTCATATAAACGCAATAAATCCCTGGCATCGCTTTCAGAAACAGTGGAGGGCAACTCAATGATCTTCACAACCAGGGGTTTCATCTCACCCTGCCATTTATCGGTCACTGCATTAAAAAGGGCAAGGATTTCAGGGCTTATTAGCGGCTTCAAATCCAGTTTCTTATTGCCTTCCTTCAGGTAACGGGCAGTAGTGTCATAATTATCCAGAATCGATCTGAGTTCGTTGACAAAATCCGTCCGTTTTTTTTCATCGAGCCTTTCGACATCCCGCTCGACCAGGCGTTCGAGCATCCATGCGATCTCAAAGGGTTTGGATTTAAACTGGCCGGCAAGGTCGATACCAGCTGCTTTGCCTTTCATGTTGTGGGTAAAAACAAAGTCAGAATAGGTATCAATGGCAAGAAAGAGAAGCAGAATTATGCTGATGACAACAAACTGCCGCGTCAGCGTTCCGAAGAAATTCATGAATCGTATCTATCCTCTGCCCCTGCTCACGATACAGGAGACGTTGTGATCATTACTCTTTTCTGCCGTATTTGTGCACAGCCTCAACCATAGCGATTGCATTTTCAACCGGCGTTTCTGGCAAAATACCGTGTCCAAGATTGAAAATATGCCCTCTCGCAGGTTCTGCCTTGAAAAGAATATCCTTTACCCGCTCCTCGATATGCTCCTTAGGCGCAAAGAGCACCAGAGGGTCAAGGTTTCCCTGGATCGAATATTTCTTGCCCAGTTTCTTTGCAGCCTTCGCCATGTCAACGCGCCAGTCAATACCGATGACATCAGCCCCGCATTTCTTGACGATCTTGAGCAGTCCGGAGCAGTCGTTCACAAAATAGATGACCGGCACGTCGAATTTCTTCAGCGCCTTGATCGCCGACTTCACAAACGGAAATATCATATTTTCGTAGTCATAGGGCGCAAGAATACCTGCCCAGGAATCGAAGAGCTGCACCGCCTGAGCACCTGCATTGATCTGTGCCGAGAGATATTCAATGACCGTAGCAGTAATCTTTTCCATGAGGGCCTTGAAGAGACCGGGGTTCTGATACATCATCTTCTTCGTATGCATGAAGTTCTTTGAACTGCCGCCTTCTATAATATACGTAGCAAGCGTCCAGGGCGCGCCGGAAAAACCGATAAGCGGCACCTTCAGTTCCTTCCGCAGGAGCTTTATGGTATCGAGCACAAAAGGCATGCTGTCTTCCGTGTCAGGGATGACCAGCTTGTCAACACCTGCCTTGGTCCTGACCGGGTCTGCAAGGATAGGCCCTTTCTTGTCATGAAACTCAAGCGGCATGCCCATCGCCTCCACCGCAATAAGGATGTCGGAAAAAAGGATCGCGGCATCAACACCAAGGATATCGACCGGCTGAAGTGTCACCTTGGCTGCAAGTTCCGGGGTTTTGCAGAGAGTCAGGAAGTCAACCTTGGAGCGCACCTCCTGGTATTCCGGCAGATACCTGCCGGCCTGTCTCATAAGCCATACCGGCGTATAGTCAACCTTCTCTCCACGGCATGCCCTTAAAAATGTATCGTTCATTTTTCCACCTTTTCCCTTTCAAGTCTTTTCGGTTTATAACTGCAGAATGGTTCTTCTTCGAGATAGTCTCCGTACACAGAATATGCCCGGGCCCTGCATCCGCCGCAGACATTCACATATTCACAGGCGCCGCACCTGCGCTTGTATTTCTTGAAATCACGGAGGGCCTTGAAGAGTTCAGAACCCTCCCAGATCTCCTTGAATGATTTTTCTCTGACGTTGCCTGCAGGCAGGTTGAAGTAGCTGCAGGGCAGGACATTGCCGTCAACATCGATCAGGCAGATGAGCTGGCCGGCAAGACATCCCTTGGACCCGCCGGTCGAAAATTTAAGGGTCCTCTTCTTGAACTTCTCGCCGTCCTCTTTTGCCCTCTGGAGCGTCACGCGGTAATAATGAGGTGCACAGGTAGGTCTGACCAGAAGAAGGTCCTCTTCCTTTTCCATGTCATAGTGCCAGTCCAGGATCTTGTCATAATCCTCTTTGGAGATGAGTTCGTTCATGATCTCCTCGCCCCTGCCTGTCGGAACGATCATGAACATGTACCATGCGGTGGCGCCAAGCTCCTTTGCAAGTTTATATACCTGCGGGATCTGTTCCTGGTTCCTCTTGGTGAATGACGAGTTGATGATGAACTCGATACCGTGTTTTTTGAAAAGCTTTGCAGCGTTAATAGTCCCTGCAAACGCGCCTTTTTCATTCCTGAAATCGTCATGCACAGTCGCGTCAGCACCGTCAAGACTGAGAGAGACAATCCTGAATTCCGGACTGTTTGATCTTATCGCAGATCTCGTCAGTCACGAGCGTGCCGTTCGTTGCAAGGCACATTCTGAGACCTTTGCCGGTGCCGTACTGCGCGATCTCAAAAACATCTTTTCTCGTAAGAGGCTCTCCGCCAGAAAGAACGACAACCGGCTTGGCATAGCTTACGATATCATCCAATACCCGGTAGGCCTCTTCAAGAGAAAAATCCGGATGACCCTTTATCTCCATTTCCGATGCAGAGCGGCAATGCACACAGCGCAGGTTACATCTGCGCGTAATCTCCCATGCTATCCATTTTGGGCTGAATTCCATCTATCCTCCGGGGAATAACCTGTTTTATCTGAATATTATACCCCTGATTGAGGCAATTTTTCATCAAAGATACGCTCGGCAACAACACCAAGGAGCCGGGGGAAGGTCTTGCGGTCAAGGGCAGAGATCGTGACAGCATCAAAACGGAGCAGGAGGTTTGCCTCTTCCTCCCTGCTTATGCGGTCGATCTTGTTGAAGAGATAGAGACGCTGCTTGTCAAGAAGATTGAGATCAGAGAGTATCTTTTCGACCGAGGCTATCTGCTGTTCAAACCGCGGGTTCGATGCGTCTATGACATGCAGGAGCAGGTCAGCGTCCTCGAGTTCCTCAAGCGTTGCCTTAAATGCTGCCATGAGGTCCTTCGGCAGATCCCTGATAAAGCCTACCGTATCGGTAATAATCACTTCGCGGTCGCGCGGAAATTTAAGCCTTCTGCTTGCCGTATCCAGGGTCGCAAAGAGTTTATCCTCAACAAAGGTGTCACTCTTCGTAAGCGCATTGAGGAGCGTTGATTTGCCGGCATTCGTATACCCGATGATCGAGACGATCGGCAGTCTGTTTTCGAGCCTTCGCGCCTTTCTCTGTCTCCGTGCCTCGCTCAGCATCTTCAGTTCTTTTTCAAGAAGGTTGATACGCTCCCGGACACGCCGTCTGTCTATCTCGAGCTTCATCTCTCCAGGCCCTCTGCCTCCCACACCGCCCATAAGACGCGACATGGCAGTGCCTTTCCCCGCAAGCCTCGGCAGCCGGTATTTGAGCTGGGCAAGCTCGACCTGAACCTTGCCATCCCTACTATGGGCACGGCGGGCAAAGATGTCGAGGATGAGCTGCGACCGGTCAATTACCTTCAGTTCGGTCATTGCGCTGATTGTTTTGATCTGCGAAGGCGACAGGTCCTGGTCAAAGACCAGAAGCGTAGCACCCCTGTTCATGGCGTTGATAACCAGTTCCTTTATCTTGCCTTCCCCCATGAGGTGACGGGAGCTGATCTCACGGGGACGCTGGATAACCGTATCGAGGACGACAACATCACTTGATTGCGCAAGCTCCCGGAGTTCGTCCATAGAGTCTTCCTGTTCATACTTCGGCATTTTCGATACGCTCACCAGAATGGCCCGCTCTTTCAGTCCGCCCGCATCCGGCCTGCCGGATGTTGAGCCGACATCGAGTACGCGGACCTTTTCGGCCTCTTCCTCAAAGGAACTGACAAAACCGTCAAAATCAAAGTCCAGGGAATGGATATCCTCAGACGGCAGTACGCTGTAGGGCTTTGCGCCGCTGCCAGGGTCGAGATGGGCGATATAGAGCTTATCCGGCTGTCCAGCCTTAAGACCTATCGCAGCGATCAGGTCGAACCGGAGCAGAGAAAGGTCAGTCAGGTCATCATGGCTCAAAGGTTCATTATTAAGATGCGTATGGATGAGTCTAAGGCCGCGCAGATGCTTCCTGCCAAGCGGATAGTCATCAAGGTTCGGCAGGAAAAGGCCCTTTGCCTCACCGACGATAACATGGCTTATTTCTCCCTTCCTGGTCACGAGTATGCCTATCTGTCTTTTAAGCTCGGCGGATATGCCTGCGATGTATTTGGCAAGCTCGATGCTTACAATTTCGTTATGCATGCGCCGGCGGTAGATCCTTTCGAGGGCATGGATCTGGCCGCCCTTCAAACCTGAGAGATGACCGTAAAGTTGCGGAATACTCGCCTCCCTGAAATTAAAATAACCGGCAAAAGAACATATAATGTGCAGCTTTGCTGTATCATTGTAGCATACAGTGCCGCTGCGAATATAAGAAGGAGTAACTATTTTGAAGATGATAGCCCACCACACCATTGCCGGAAAGACCCTGCGACTGATTCAGGGTGACATTACACATCGGGATGTCGATTCCATTGTCAATGCAGCAAATTCCTCCCTGCAGCATGGCGGCGGCGTAGCAGGTGCTATCGTGCGCAAGGGCGGCAAGGTCATCCAGGACGAAAGCGACAGGATTGCCCCGGTGTCTGTAGGACATGCGGCAATGACCGGCGCCGGCAAGTTGCCGGCAAAGTTCGTTATCCATGCGGTGGGGCCGAGGATGGGAGAAGGGGATGAAGAGAACAAGCTGAAGAGTGCGGTAGCGAACAGCCTCAGACTCGCCTCTGAAAAAAAACTTTCGACCGTATCCTTTCCTGCCATAAGTGCAGGTATCTTCGGTTTTCCAAAAAACAAGTGCGCAAAGCTGCTTGTGGGAGAGGCCGTGAACTTTCTCAAAAAACATAAAGAAAGCAGCCTTGCGGTTGTGGAGTTCTGCATTTACGATGACGAGACGCTCGATTATTTCAAAAAGGAATTTGATAAGCTGAAATAGTGACTTGCTGAATCCCCGGGAGCAAACATTCCTGATACCCCCCCATTAAGCGTAGTGTTAGGTATGATTGGATTTTCTCCACTTTCTGAGTCGCCTGGTAATCCCCTCATCACCGCGTCATCAGTGCGAACACGCCCCAGCCCAGGTATTCACGCGTGTAAGCGGCGTAGCGCTCGGGTTCCGAGGTTAGTTTGGCTCGAACATCTTTCGCAAACTCGTCGTCGGGATTGTCTTCAAGCCATCGGCGCATGGTGAGCCACTTGGCCGCCTCGTATCTGTCCCAGCTGTCTTGGTCTGCCAAAACCATTTCCACGACGTCGTAGTTGAGGTGGCCGAAAGACGCGAGAATTTGCGGAAGCATGAGAAAGTCGGAGATCGAGTTGGCAAGACACTCCTTGGCAACATCTTCCGTCGGCGGTAACTGCCGCCAGTAGGGCTCGCCGATGAGGATGATCCCTCCACTGCGCAGGCTCCGCGATAGAAGCTCGATCGTGCCGGTGACTCCCCCGCCGATCCAGGTGGCACCGACACAGGCTGCAACACCGACCTTCATGTCTGAGACATAGCCGGCAGCATCGCCATGGATGAACTTGACGTGATCGGCAACACCGAGTTCTACAGCACGGAGTTTCGCTTGCTCGGTGAATAACTGACTCATATCGATGCCGGTGCCGATGACGCCGTGATCGCGTGCCCAGGTGCACAGCATCTCGCCCGAACCGCTGCCGAGGTCGAGCACTCGGGTCCCCGATTCCAGACGCAGCGCCGCGCCGAGAGTGGCGAGCTTTTCGGGTGTGATCGGGTTATGGATGCGGTGAGCACTTTCGGTAATGTTGAAGATCCGTGGAATATCCAATGCAGAAAATCTCCTTATGGGTGTGAATAGATTCAGTCACTGCAAGCAGGCTAATATATCATGCTTTGTGCCGGAAAAAGAAGGCCCCGGAAAACGTCCTGGCGTTTTCCGGGGCTTTATCAGTCTTACACGATAAAGCGTATTATTCGTCCATATCCTGCATCGGTTTGATGAACTTGAAATAGACCATGGTCCAGTTGCCTAAAATTATTGCGATCGTCGCGGCGATGCTGCCGATCGAAAGCGTCGAAGCGCCCGTCAGCGCCTGACCTACATTGCAGCCGCCAGCACAGGCAGCTCCGAAGCCCATAATAAAGCTTCCGCCCAGCACCGTCAGCAGCTCCTTTGCATCACGCGGAGTCTTCCAGATGAACTCCTTTAATAATTTGGCGCTGAGGAAAGATCCAAGAGGGACACCGATAATGAAGAAGATCGCCCAGGTAACCTTGATATTTTCGCCGATTGCAAACATCGGGAAGAACTTGGAGCGCGCATCTCCGGTCAAAAAGGTAAAGAAGAGTTCTCCGGTCGGGGTAGTGAAATTGAGGCCCCTGGCAAACCCGGGCGACCCGAAAAACTCAGACGCCCAGAAGGTGAGCACACCGGCAAGGCCGACCAGCAGCGCGGTAACAGACCAATAGAACCCTTTGGACTTCCTTATCGTAAATGGCTTGCTTTTGGAGGCGAAAAACAGGCAGACCGCGCTTATCACCGCGATTGCGATCCATTTTGCAGCAAGGGAGTCTCCGAAAAAACCATGTATCGTAAGTGCGCCTTCTCCAACCTTAACGCTCCTCAGCAGGTCATAGAGCGGCCTGAGCACTCCGTTTGTCGTTGAACCGATACCAAGGAAAAAACCGAATACGGCAAACCAGGAGGCAAGCTGCCCTTCGCCGACCCTGTACACAATACCGCTGCCGCAGCCTCCGGCCAGTACGATGCCAAGTCCGAAGATATACCCTCCCACAATGTTGGCCAGAGGATAAAAAGACTGAGCCTTGAGATGGATTATCTCCATGTCATGCAGCAGGTTGGAACCGACCAGCATAACAACCAGGGCAACGAGATACGCATGAAAAAGGGTGAAATCCTTGATAAAGATGGTATCTCTGAAGGCGCTGTTCATACAGAATCTGCCCTTCTGAAGGATATACCCGAACAACCCTCCAACCAGAAGACCTGAAATGACGAACCCCAACGTTATCTGCGGCAAACTTTCTGCGACACCTTCCATATTTACCCCCCGATAAAAAATTTAGTGTGTTAAATTATCACAGCAGGGGTGTTTTGTCAACGCAGGGTTACTATAAAAAAAGCTTATAAATCTATGAGTTAAACCTGTTCATCGCCTTGTCAGCGCCAGCATCAATTATACAGGAAACAGCGTCAACTGCCCTTGCCACAGACTCATGTATCAGGTCCTGTTCTTCTTTTCTGAACCTGGACATGACATAGTCTTCTGTCGGAATAAACGGATCACGCCCTATCCCAATTCTGATCCTGATAAAATCCTGAGTGCCGAGATTCTGAATCATTGATTCTATGCCCTTATGGCCTCCCGAAGAACCCTTCTTTCTGATCTTCAGTTTGCCGGCCTCAAGGTCAAGGTCATCATGGACAGCAATAATATGCTCAGGAAGCACCGTATATTTCGAAAAGACCTTCCTGACTGCGCTGCCGCTCCTGTTCATAAACGTCAACGGCTCCATCAGGACGACCTTATGGCCGCTGATGGAGCCGCTGCATGATCTATAATCCATCTTTTCCCTGAAGTCCAGGCCCAGATTCTTGGCGAGCCTGTCCAGAACCATAAAACCGATATTATGCCGCGTCTTTGCGTACCGGGTGCCCGGATTGCCAAGACCGACAAGAAGCCACAAAAACTATTTCCCCTTCTTCTCAGGTGCAGCTGCGCCTTCATCCTCTTTTTTGCCCTTCTTGGCAATTTCAGGTTCAGCTACTGCAGGTGCGGCCGCTGCAACAGGTGCGGTTTCCTCAACAGACTCAACGATATTCACAATGACATCATGAGGATCCGTGAGGATCTTGATTCCTTCCTCAAGCTTCAGGTCGCTCACATGGATCGACTGGCCAATCTCAAGCTTTGAGATATCGATATCGATCTTGCCCGGGATCTTGTCAGGAAAACACTCGATCAGTATTTCCCTGAGCGGATGCTGGAGAATGCCGCCGTCTCTCTTAACACCGACAGGCTCTCCGTGGGTTGCAACGTGGACCGTAATCTTGATTGACTCGGTAAGTGAAACTTCAAAGAAATCCGTATGCAAAAGCTCGCTTCTGACCGGATCAACCTGGAAGTCCTTCAGAAGTGCAAGCTTATTGACGCCGTCAGCGAACTGAAGGTCCACCATAACCTGCTCACCTGCCACCGAGTTGATCAGCTTTGCCAGTTCTTTCCTTACGAGCTGGATCGACTGCGCATTGCCTGCCCTGTACAGCGTAGCCGGAACCTTGCCGCTCCTCCTGAGTGAACGTGCAGCGCCCTTGCCCTGCCCTGACCGTATTTCTGCCTGTATGCTCATTTTCTCCATCGTATCCTCCTATACAAATAGTGTACTTAACGTTGTTTCTTCGTGTATTCTCTTAATCGCCTCGCCAACAATGGGGGCAATGCTCAGCACTTTGAGCTTACTGCATTGCTCCTTCTTGCTGTCAAGGGCAATGGTGTTCGTGACGATCAGATGCTCAATAGGAGAATTGTTGATCCTCTCCACCGCAGGTCCTGAGAGTACCGCATGTGTACAGGCAGCCGACACCCTTCTGGCGCCCTTTGACATAAGCGCGGATGCTGCCTGGGCCATGGTGCCTGCGGTATCAACCATGTCGTCAAGGAGCAGAGTGTCCTTGTCCTGCACATCACCGATCACATTCATGATCTCGCACTCATTCGCTTTCTCGCGACGTTTGTCGACAATTGCGATCGTGCAGTTCAGCCTTTTGGCAAATGCCCTTGCCCTTTCAACACCTCCCGCGTCAGGTGAGACAATAACCAGATTGTCCGTATCGAACTGCTCGTTCATATAGTCGAGCAATACCGGCGCAGCATATAGATTATCCACAGGGATATTAAAGAAACCCTGGATCTGTCCGGCATGCAGGTCAACCGTAAGGACCCTGTTCGTGCCGACCGCATTAATAAGGTCTGCAACCATCTTTGCCGAGATCGGCACCCTGGGCTGGACCTTTCTGTCCTGCCGCGCATAGCCATAATAGGGGATAACAGCAGTTATCCTGCCGGCAGACGCACGCTTAAGGGCATCGACCATCAGCAGGAGTTCAACCAGATGGTCGTTTACCGGAACTGACGTTGACTGTATAACGAAAACATCCGAGCCGCGCACATTTTCGTTGATGCGGACCATGATCTCTCCGTCACTGAACGTTGACAAAGTCACATCTGCCAATGGGGAGTTCAATTTGCCGGCAACTTCAGTTGCCAGCTCCCGGTTCGACGATCCAGAAAAAATCTTTAATCCCTTCAGCATACTTTCTCCCTGTTATTATTGAACCCTTCAGTGAGGCTGCATCCTTCAGCGCTTCACCTTTCACTAACCGCAATATTGATACCAAATGGCTGGGGCGGGAGGATTCGAACCTCCAAATGGGAGCTCCAAAAACTCCTGACTTGCCGTTTGTCGACGCCCCAACAAGACCAAGATCAATTCTTTTTAACCGTAAGCGTTTTGACGGCCCGGCACCAGTATCCGCCCATGCTTTTCGATGCGTTCCGTGCGTCTTCTTCTGTCCTGAACACACCAAAGACCGTTGAACCGCTTCCACTCATTGCAGAGATGACCGCCCCCTGTCGAAGAAGCAGTTCTTTGATCCTGCCGATCTCGGGATATGCCTTCAGAACCGGCAATTCAAGATCATTATTTTGCAAGGAACGCAAAGCGACAAAATCTTTTCTGACAAGACATTGACAGAATAGTTTAATATCAACAGGCTGTTTTGTCAACCCAATGTGCAGTCCCGCATAAGCCCATGCAGCGGATACCGGGATACCCGGATTAACCAGAAGCAGCGGTATTTCGCTGGCATCCCGGACAGATGTGATAACCTCACCCCTTCCCTGCACAAGCGCGAAGGTGTCCTCGATAAAAAAAGGGACGTCTGATCCAAGCTCTGCACCCATATGCCTGAGATTTTCCGTATTCAGATTTAATCCCCATAGCCTGTTAAGGCCGATGAGCGTATAAGCAGCGTCGCTGCTTCCTCCTCCCATTCCGGCTGCAAGCGGAATATCTTTCTTCAGCGTTATCCGCGCTCCGGCCCTCACACCAGCCCGGGCCCGCATGAGAACCGCAGCCTTGAAGACCAGATTATTTTCAGCCGGAAGATCAGCAATGTCCGTTATGACCTCCAGCTGTTCACTCTCTTCAAACAGGAGCGTATCAAAGAGACTGACACGCTGCATGAGGCTCACGATATTGTGATATCCGTCCTCTCTTTTGTTCAGGACAGAAAGAAACCAGTTGATCTTTGCAGGCGCTTCAAGGACAAATGACATACCGTAATGAGATGAACGAAAAGCAGGGACAAACGTCACTTTTTCGGTTCTTTTTCGAGACCGCTCAACTTCTTTTCGACCCGCTCCTTCAACCCCTCCTCTTTTTCATGGAGCTGGAGAGATTGTCTCCAGGCCCCGACTGCCAGATCCTTGCTGCCCATCGCATGATAGACATCGCCAAGATGTTCGTAAAGCACCGGGTCATCCCCAGCAAGGCTCACAGCTTTCTTTATCGCCTCCAGCGCCTGCTCAAACTTGCCCTGTTTAAAATAGACCCAACCGAGACTGTCGATATAATATCCGTTGCCGGGTTTAAGCTCCATAGCGCGTTGTATCAGAGACAGCGCCTCATCCAGATTAGCGCCCTTGTCAGCATAGGAATACCCGAGATAGTTCAATGCCTCGGTATTCTTGGGATTAACCTCAATGGCCTTGCGGAGTTTAATAACCATGTCATCAAAACGGCCGGTCTTTTCATACACAACCGCAAGCGTAAAAAGCAGTCCGTCATTATCCCCGAATTTCACAAGGGCCTCATGAAGGACCGCTTCGACTTTCTGATAGTCCTTATTCTGCATAAGCTCATTGGCATAGTACAGATAGATCTCAGGCTTCTCTTTCTCAAAACTCAGTATTTCCTCGTAGACCCTTATCGCCTCATCATTTTTCTTCTGTTTCCCGTAGATATACGCAAGGTGAAGAAACGCGCTGATATTGGAAGGTTCCTGCCTGATTACCGACTTCAATGTCGCAAGCGCCTCATCATATCTGCCGGTCTCCTCAAGCACCAGTGACAGGTAATACAGGATCATGGTGCTGTCAGGTTTAATCGACAACGCGATGTTCAGCTCCTCCAAAGCCTTTTCATACTGTTTCTCCTCTATAAAAAACATGCCCATGCGGGCATGGACGTCAGCATCTCCAGGCGATTGTCTGCTGATGATCGTAAGCTCATCAAGCGTTTTTCCCGATGTCCTTAGTCTCATGTAGGCCTGGGCAAGCCGCTGCCGCATCTGGCCGTTATAAGGGTTGATCCTGACCGCCTCTTCAAAATTCTTAATGGCATTTTCAAGGTCATTCCTGGTTTCAGCAATAATGCCCAGCTTGAAATAGGCAGTATCCGCATCCGGGTTGAGCTCGATCGCATTCCTCAGATATTCAGCAGCTTTGTCATAGTCCTTCTTGTCGATGTATACAGAGCCAAGAAGGTCAAAAGCCTTGTATGATGCATCGGGGTCCTTCCGTATCAGTTCCGCCAGCACGTCACTGGCACGATCATACTGATCAAGATAGTAATACAGAAAGCCAAGCATCAGGAGGTTATCACTATTGTCAGGCTGCAGCTTCGATAGTCTCTCAAGCACCTCGATGGCGTCCTGATATTTCTTCTGCTTCCTGAGAATTTCGGTCTTCAGTTTCAGCGCATGAATATCGTCAGGCTCTGCCCTCAGCAGCGAATCCATAATGGAAAGGACTTCATCAGACTTCTCCAGACGGTTCAGCACATACCCCAGCTGCACCCTGATGTACCGGGACAAGGGGTCTATCACCAGGGCCTTTCGATAGAGCGTTTCTGCTTCGCGCCAGTTGTGCGCAAGTTCAGCTTCGTATCCCCTGATAAAGAAAAAAGCCGCATCAGGATCAGGCATTTTCGTTTCAACGGAGGTCTTGGGCTTTTGCGAAGCACACGACGATAGCAGGGCAAAAAAGAGGACAAAAAGGAGCAGTTTCTTCATTTTTTATTATTACATAAAGGGGAAGGAATGTTCAAAAAATGCCGTCTAATACATCTTTTTCCGCAGGGCCATATACGACGGCAGAGAAGAGGGACTTCCTGATCAATCGTTCCGCAAGATCAGCGATCTGATTCATGGTAACGCGGTCAACCGCCCTGATAATTTCATCCGGTGAAATATATTTTCCGAAATACATCTCCTGCCTGGCTATATTATTCATGCGGCTGTTTGTCGACTCCAACGCCAGCAGCATGTTTCCCTTGAGATGCCTCTTCGACTTATCAAGCTCTTCCTCCGTTATGGTCTCCTTAAGCCGCATCATTTCCCGGACAATGAGGTCCGACACTTCACTTACCCTTTTTCTGCTGACGCCGGCATATACTGCCCAAAGCCCCGAATCGAGATACGATGAGGTAAATGAAAAGACTGAATAGGCAAGTCCGCGGTTTTCACGAATTTCCTGAAAAAGCCGGGAACTCACGCTTCCGCCAAGGATCGAGTTCAGAATGAAAAGTGCATAGCGTTCATCGCTCGCCTGCGAGATTGCCGGAACACCGATACAGATATGGGCCTCTGCAAGATCTTTGGAAACAACCCTTGTTTCAGAGTGGAATACCGGAACAGCACCTATCTTCGGTTCAGAACCCTGTCTCAGACCTCCAAAACGATGGTTGAGTATCTTCATCATCTCTGTGTGGTCGAAGTTGCCCGCACAGGCAATAACAATATCTTTTGTTCCATAGTAACGCCGGATATGAGAAAGAATATCTTCCCGCCCGAAAGAGGCAATAGTCTCCCTGGTGCCCAGGATGGACTGGCCAAGACCCTCACGGCCCCATACGGTTTCGTTAAAGAGATCATGGATAAAGTCATCCGGCGTGTCCTCAACCATTTTGATCTCTTCCCTGATGATCTGCTTCTCTTTTTCGAGCTCGTCCTCAGGAAACGTTGAATGGACGAAGATCTCCGAAAGAAGATTAACCCCCTTTTCGAGATACTCGTCAAGCACCTTCACATAAAAAGCGGTGTTCTCACGTGACGTATAGGCATTCAGGTCTCCGCCCATGGTATCTATCTCGACGGCAATGTCCTTGGCCGTATATTTCTTCGTGCCTTTGAAAAACATATGTTCAAGAAAATGAGAGATACCATTTTCAGTTCTGGATTCATAGCGGGAGCCGACCTTCACCCATACACCCACAGCAACTGCGCGAACTGTTTTAAATGATTCCATCACCACCGGAATACCGTTTTCGAGATGTTCTTTTATAAACATGGTTACCTCAATGTATCAGAATTTGCGCTCAAAGAAAACGTTGTCTCCAGAAAATAAAAAAGGGGATTGCCATCCCCTTTCCCTTAATTCTTTTTCCGCAGGAGCCTATTTATCTTTACTTTCCTGCTCCTTCATTGCCTCTTTACGGCTCAGCCGGATCTTGCCCATCTTGTCTATTTCTAAAACCTTTACCAGTATCTCGTCGCCTTCGTTGACTTCGTCGGTCACATTCGCAACTCTCTTGTCCGACAACTGCGATATATGGCAGAGCCCCTCGGTACCGGGCAGTATCTCGACAAATGCCCCGAAGTCCATGACTTTCTTCACCTTGCCCAGATAGATCTTTCCGATCTCGGCTTCAGCAATGATCCCGTTGATAATATCAATCGCCTTCTGTGCAGCTACCCCATCAGAAGCAGCGATACTGATGAGACCGCTGTCGTCGATATTTATCTTTACGCCGGTCTTCTCAATAATGCCGCGTATGACCTTGCCGCCTGTGCCGATGACCTCGCGGATCTTGTCCTGCTTGATCTGCATGGTATATATTCTGGGGGCGTGGCTTGCAAGTTCTTTCCTTGGCTCAGTCATGGTCTCTTTTATCTTGTTCAGAATAAAGAGTCTCCCCTGTCTGGCCTGCTCAAGCGCCTTTTCCATTATTGCACGTGATATGCCGCCGATCTTTGTGTCCATCTGGAACGCAGCAATACCGTTTTCCGTTCCGGTAACCTTGAAATCCATATCGCCCAGATGATCTTCCAGGCCGAGGATGTCCGTAAGCACGACAACGCGGTCACCCTCTTTTATCAGTCCCATCGCAATGCCGGCAACAGGAGCCTTGATCGGAACACCCGCATCCATCAATGCAAGAGTCCCTCCGCATACTGAGGCCATTGACGATGAACCGTTGGACTCAAGGGTATCAGATACAATTCTTACCGTATAAGGGAAGTCTGTCTTGGAAGGCATGATAGCCCTGATCGACCTCTCGGCAAGAATCCCGTGCCCGATCTCGCGCCTGCCGGGAGACCTGAGCGGTTTCACCTCGCCAACGCTGAACGGCGGGAAATTGTAGTGCAGCATAAATGACTTCGAGGTCTCACCCTCAAGGGAATCGATCCTCTGCTCATCATCTGTTGTTCCCAGTGTAACCACGGCAAGGCACTGGGTCTCGCCTCTGACAAAAAGGGCAGAACCATGAGTCCTCGGCAGAAGGCCGACTTCTGCGCTGATAGGCCTGATCTGCTCCGGAGTCCTTCCGTCAGCACGGACATTCCTGGTCAGAATCATGTCCCTGACAAGGTTCTTCTCTATATCATTAAACGCAGCAGCGATATCCTTGGCAATATCTTTTTCCCCTGTGTTTAACAGTTTTATGATCTCCTTGAGGATCTCATCAAGCGCTGACTGTCTCCTCAGCTTGTCCGGAATGACAATAGCTTCGGTAATCTTTCCGAGCGCCAGTTCTTTCACTTTATTCTTAAGGTCCTCGTCTTTGACCGGGACCGTGAAACTTCTCTTTGGCTTGCCGACTATTTCTCTGAACTCGTTCTGGACAGCGCAGAGCTTCTTTATCTCCGCATGCGCCAGATCAATGGCTTCAAGCAGGTCGGACTCGCTCATCTCCTGCGCACTGCCCTCTACCATGGCAACCGCATCCACCGTTCCTGCAACAACCAGATTGAGGTCGCACTCCTCCACTTCCTTAAGGTCTGGATTAATGATGAACGCACCATTGACCCGTCCTATCCTGACTGCGGCCACAGGGCCGTCAAAGGGAATGTCAGATATATGGAGCGCCGCAGACATGGTTGTTATGCCAAGAACATCGGCAATATTCTCTTCACCATATGAAAGCACATTGACAATCCCCTGGGTTTCACAGCTGTAGCCCTTGGGGAAAAGCGGCCTGTGAGGCCGGTCAATAAGCCGGGAGGTCAGCACCTCTTTTTCAGTAGGTCTGCCCTCTCTCTTGAAAAAACCGCCCGGTATCTTTCCGGCAGCATACGTCTTTTCGAGGTAATCGATCGTTAAGGGGAAAAAGTCTATCCCTTCTCTCGGCGTCTTGCTGCTCACCGCAGTTGCCAGCAGTACCGTGTCGCCGTACCGGGCAACAACCGAGCCGTCAGCCTGCCGTGCCATCTTTCCTGTCTCTAAATTTAATTCCTTGCTGCGAAGTTCAATTGCAACAGTCTTAATCATTATTCTCCTATTTTCTGATGCCAAGTCGAGCGATTATCTTCTCGTACCGTTCTTTGTTTGTCGTTTTGAGGTAGTCAAGGAGCTTTCTTCTCTGACTTACGAGCATGAGCAGTCCTCTCCTTGAGTGATGGTCCTTCGTATGGGTCTTGAAATGCTCGGTCAGATACGTTATTCTGTCGGTCACAATTGCTATCTGAACCTCGGGAGAACCAGTATCCTTCTCATGCATCTTGTAATCACCAATAATTCCTTCTTTTCTTACCTTGTCAAGTGCCACGCTTTCACCGCCTTTTCACATAAAAGTATATTAAGGTATCAATTCTAACACAGCAACTAATACTCTGTAAAGACAGAGAGTTTGAGTTTCCCGCCGCGGATATCCGGACATTCAGCTCTCAGGATTACGCACCAGATCAATCACCGTTACCTCAGGCGGGGAAAGAAAACGAATGGGAGGCCCCCACGTGCCCGTTCCCCTGCTGACATAAAGACGCGAGCCGAGGTCAAGGCGCGCCAATCCGGCATGCACCGGGTAATACAGCTTCGTAAGAAGGCTGAAGGGAAAGATCTGGCCATGGTGAACATGACCTGAAAGCTGCAGGTCGAAGAGGCCAATAGACCCCCCGTCCACAAGAGGCCGGTGCTTCAGGAGCAGGGTAAATTTTTCCTGCGGGAGCCGTGCGAGCATCTCTTTTTCAGCACCATCGCCTGCACCTGCCCATGGCCTTACTGCCCTGTCATCCACACCGGCAATACTCAAAACACCATCGAGATCAACCGCTTCATTGCGCAGGACCCTGAAGCCAGACTTCCTGGTAAACGCAAGGGCCTGCTCAAGCCCTGCGTAGAATTCATGGTTTCCTGTGACGGCATATTTGCCGTATCGCGGATTGATCCTGCTGAACATTTCAGCCAGTCCCGGCATGCCGTTGATCTGACCGTCAACAAGATCACCGGTAGATACGACAATATCCGGAGAAGCCTCCCTGACAAGGTCCAGTATCCGTGCGAGCCGTTCTTCCCTGATGATCAGGCCGAGATGAACATCAGATATCTGAACGATCCTTATAGTTCCGATTGCCGCAGGGATCTTTGACGTTGTTATGGTTATTGTTTCTGTCCTGATGTTCCTTGCCTCTCCATAACCGTAGGCCGCAATAAGCAGCGAAAGGATCAGGGGCAGAAAAAACAGGACGCCGGCAGTTGGCTTGAGATTCGCGTACTCGGTTTTCCCCATGAGTTCAAGAGACCGGAGCAGCAACCGGTACAGATCAAGGAGCAGGGATGACGATGAAAATAAAAAGAGTATGCCGAGCCAGGTATAACCGAAATAGGAGAGCATGCGCGCAGACTGCTCCAGCCCCTGCTTTTCCGCCTGCCTGATAAAAAAAGGGGCAAAGAGCATCAGCGTCATAAAAAGCGATAGTGCCGTGCCTGGAAGCAATCCGAAATGGAGCGCTGCCCGCGCCCGGACAAAAGCGTACAGGTGCATACCTCCGTATGCAAGAAAAAACGTGATAAAAAAGAGAGACATGGCCCGCCTTAGAACAACGCTACTTCTTCACAATCATTCGATCAATCGAAAACGCACCGCCGCCCCTTGCTGCAAGAGCAAGGGCAATGCCTACAACAAGGACATGAAACTCAAACCCTTCACCCTTCTGGTTACCCATCCAGTTCATAAAAAAGCCGTTTTGCAGGTGATTGCCATACGCGCAGACTGCCATGGCAAAACCGATGGCAAGCGCAAAGACACGAGTGAAAAATCCCCCAATCAGACAGAGCGCACCGATGAACTCAGTTATCATGAGAAGTATTACCGCAAACAGGGGCAGATGCACCTTTGTCGTGAATATCTCTATGGTTTTTGCATACCCCGGGCCGCCAAACCATCCGAGCACTTTCTGGGCACCATGCGGGAACATGACAATACCGAGAGCCAGCCGCAAGAATATGCTTCCTTTGTTGTTATCTGTCCTCAAAAGCGCCTTGAACATGATGACCTCCTCGTTTCTGTCTGGTTCCGTTCTTTGCTATATTATAGCTCAGTTATCAGGACTTCAGCAGTCCGTCACCTTTTCCGTGCCGATACTCGTTTTGATTCGGGTCCTGATCTCTTCGGCAAAACTCTTGTCGAGCCATTGCATCATTCCAAGTTTTTTGAACAAATGGGCAGTTTTGTTTGCGTAGTTCATCCTGCTGATCAGGATGGAATCTGCGTATTTGCCGATCTTTCCGCTCAGGACCTCCGGGTTCATTGGCAGCATCGGCCCGATAAACACATAGGTTTTTACACCACTCTCCTTCAATTTCCTGAGCGTATTTATGCGGGCCTCAATCGGAGGGGCGCCCGGTTCAAAAATCTTTCGCATTACTTCATCGTCAGTTGATATCGTGATACCGACTTCAATCTCATCGAATCCTTTAATAATATCAAGGTCTCTGAGCACCAGCGGAGACTTGGTAAGGACACCCACAGGGAATTGATGCTCAAACAGAATTTCGAGACATTGCCGGGTTAAACGATATTTGACCTCTATCGGCTGATATGCGTCCGTCACGGAACTGATCATCACATGACCCCGCTTCGCTTTTTGCAGCTGTTTTCTGAGGAGTTCAGCGGCATTGACCTTAACATCAACAAAAGCCCCCCACGGCTCTGTGTGGCCGGTATATTTCTTCATGAAGGTCGCATAGCAGTATACACAGGCATGGGAACAGCCGACATACGCATTAATACAATAGTCAGTACCAGGGATACCTGACTTTGAGAGTATGGACTTGGCCTGTATCTCTCTGATGATAGGGCCATTATTCATGAAGAAAAAGCCGTTATCCGTTCATATAAAATCGTTAATATCTCTTTTTGTCCTTTTTAACGCTTTTCATGTCGTAGTCTTTTCTGGAGAACTCTTTTTTGGGATATTCTTTTTTAGGGTACTCTTTTCTGCCGCTTCTTCCATCGAACTCTTTTTCAGAGAATTCTTTCCGCGCATTCGCCGGTTTGATCTGCACCCGCTTGCCCATAACCATCATATCGTCAAGGGCATGAATGACCATGTCTGCCAGATCAGCAGGCACTTCAACGAACGTAAATGAATCGTGCAGTTCGATCTTGCCGATCCTGCTGCCCGGTATGCGCGCACCGGAGGCAATGGCCTTCACGATCTCGGCTACCGTTATCTTGTCCTTTCGTCCGATCGTCATGAAGAGCCGCGCCACATTGCCGCGCTGCTCAGGGGCTGCCGATTCATTGACATGTGCAACCTTCGGCTCGCCATAGGCAATGCAGAGCGCTGCTGCTGCGATCTCGGCAACGCTGGATTCTGCAGCCAATACTTCAATCATTTTCAGATAACCTTCATGTTTATTCTCGCTGATCATTGAGGCAATATCTTTGGCAATGCCCTTTTCCTTTGCCTTAAGCACCTCTTTGGACGTGGGCAGACTTTTCTTGTCGATCGTTGTCTTTGCAGTCCGCTCGATCAGCTTCAGATGCCGGTATTCCCTCGGCGAGACAAGGGTTATGGCAATGCCTGACTTTCCTGCCCTGCCGGTCCGTCCGATTCTGTGGATATAACTTTCGGGATTCTGGGGAATGCTGTAGTTGATCACGTGAGTGACATTTTTGATATCAAGACCGCGGGCTGCAACATCGGTCGCTACAAGGATATCAAGCTTTCCCTTCTTGAACTTCTCCATAACCTCATCCCGGTGCGCCTGTGTGAAATCACCATGCAGCGGACTGGCGCTGTACCCCATCTGCTGCAGTTTCATGGCCACATCGTCAACATCTCTTTTTGTATGGCAAAAAACGATCGCAAGCTGAGGGTCCTCCACATCAATGAGCCGGGTAAGGGCATTGAGCTTGTCAGCATCCCTCACCTCATAAAAGACCTGTTTGATCTCAGGGACAACGACATCTTTCGGATTGATCCTGATCTTCTCGGGGCTGCGCATGAATTTTTTCGTGATATTCAGTATCGGCAAAGGCATAGTTGCAGAAAAGAGAAGCGTCTGGCGCTCTGCAGGCGTTGTCTTGAGTATCGTCTCGATATCTTCGATAAAGCCCATATCGAGCATCTCGTCAGCCTCGTCAAGCACAACGATCCTGATGTCAGACAGGGAGAGCGTCTTCCTCTGAATATGGTCAATGATCCTTCCGGGCGTACCGACAACTACATCGACACCTGCCCTGAGCGTTCTAATCTGGATATCGATGGATTTCCCGCCGTACACAGGAAATGCATTAATCTTCTTGCCGCTGCCGATTCTGTTCATCTCCTGGGCAACCTGTACGGCAAGTTCACGCGTAGGTTCAAGGATAATCGCAAAAGGCTTTTTGCCCCTCTTGGCCATTTCTACGATAGGGATTCCAAAGGCAGCGGTCTTTCCTGTACCGGTCTGCGCCTGTCCGATAACATCCTTCCCCTCCATGATAAGGGGAATAGCTGACACCTGTATAGGCGTCGGCTCCTCAAAGCCTATCTCCGAAACAGTACGTAATGTCTCCTTGCTGATTGAAAAATCTTCAAATTTCATAATCAATATCCTTCCTTTATATCTATTGTGCAGTGGTTCATAATTTCAGCTTCGCAAATGATACAGGGTTCACACTCAATTGTTGTGCCTTTATCCCAAAGTGCAGATGGGGTCCTGTTGATCTTCCTGTTGAACCGACAAAGCCGATGACATCGCCTTTTGAAACGCCCTCCCCTGACTTCCTGTTAAAACCCGACAGATGCATATATACGGAAAATATCCCCATGCCGTGATTCAGCACAACGGTATTGCCGCCATAAAACAGTTCCTCCGCAAAAATAACCTTTCCGCTGTTTGAGGCCCGGACATCTTCCCCTTCGCTCCCCCTGATATCAATGCCGCGGTGGATGCTCTCATTGGTATTGTTGATGATCCGCTTAACACCATACTGCGTCGAAATCTCATTGCCCAGAGGCAGACTGAAGCTGCCCTGCCACATCTTTTCCGACTGCTGCGACCAGAAGGATTTAAGAAGCTTGTCCTCCCTGTCAGCACGATCGCTATCCTCCTGGCTCAACGTCACTTTTCCCGGTGGCAGGGTAAGTTGAATCACCGGGAAAACATGGCGCTTTACGGTTATCGGCAGGCGCTTCTTTTTTGCGCCGACCTGTATCTCTACGGTGCGTTTTCCCGGAGCTGTTTTTGGATCAGCTGCTCCGACTGCAAAAAAACAGCCGTCTCCGCAGGAAGCAAAAAAAAGCGGCCTGCTGTCAAACGCCCCCTCAGGAAGCGCCATGGCGTTGGCGCCTGATATCTTCACGATGAATGCATCGCCCGGCATGATCGCTGCCGGTTCTGCCTGGACCTTAAATGCATGCACAGAAGGAACCATAACGAATGAAACCAGCAAAAAGAGAAATAACACCCGGTATTTTCTCATCTTAACAGGTAAGCGCAAACCCCTCATAATATCCCTCATGGTGACTGTACGTATAGGTTCGCACAGACTCCATGAGGCCCTGCATCTGCAGCCGGGTCTCTGCCTTAAATGCCTGATCCTTCAATTGTCTCACCTCATGGAGTCCTTTCACATACCAGGCGAAAAGCTTGCGGAAAAGGATCACACCTCTGTTATCGCCAAAAAAATCACAGTTAAGCTCCAGATGGCGGAGCATGGTATCTGCCAGTTCATCCGGGCCCGGCCGCTCAGGAATAACGCCTTTTTCGAGATATGCCATTGTGTCCCTGAATATCCAGGGATTGCCGAGAGAGCCGCGGGCAATGGCAACCGCATCGCAACCTGTCTCGTCGAACATCTTCTTTATGAGCTGGGGCGAAAGTGCATCACCGCTTGCAATGACAGGAATCGAAACCGCTTCTTTCACCCGCCTGATGATGTTATAGTCAACTCTTCCGCTGTAACCCTGCTCCCTGGTCCTTCCATGCAATGTCAGACCGCTGATACCCGCATCCTCAGCATAACGGGCGACTTCGCAGGCATTGACCGAAGTACTGCTCCAGCCGGCCCTTATCTTTACGGTAACAGGCAGATCAGCATGCTTCACCATCGCCTCAAGCAGGGTCTTCACTTTTTTCGGATCCCTCAACAGGCTTGCACCCTTTCCTTTATTGGTAACCTTATCGACCGGGCAGGCCGCATTAAGATCCAGGACCTCATACCCTCCGGACAGAATCCTGTCCATGGCCTTAAGGAGAGATTCGGGCTCATGTCCGAGCAACTGTGCGCCCAGAGGTCTGTCTTCCTCGCAGGAGTTGAGCATACGGCCTGTCTTGCCTGACTGATGGACAATCGAACGGGCTGATATCATCTCGAGAAATGCGAACTCGCATCCAAGGGAACGGGTAATAAGCCGGAACGGAAGGTCTGTTATCCCTGCCATGGGAGCAAGAAGCAGGCGTGACTTGAGCGTTATAGCGCTGTTTTTTACCACTTTGTCTATTGTAACCGACTGACGCCACTCCTGTCGATGCAAAAAAGAGTTGAAACTTTTCTTTTTGCGCAGAGTTGAAATAACCATAGAGTGTGATACTCTAAAAGAAAATCGTAAGGAGGAGTTACATGAACAGGAAATATTTCATCTCGTTTCTCGTCGTACCCCTGCTGCTTATCATGGCAGGACTCAGCATGGCACGCGTAAATGTCGATGTCAACATCGGCTTGCCACCAGTCTATACGTTTTCCGAAGCGCCTGAACTGGTCGTAATACCGAACACCTATGTCTATTTCGCACCCGGAGTAGATATGGACATCGTTTTTTATCACGGCTTCTGGTACCGGCCTTATAACGGATATTGGTATAGAAGTTCAAGTTATAACGGCCCATGGCGTCACCTTGGCAGGGATAGAGTTCCCCGCCATATCCTCAATCTGCCGCCCGATTATCGGAGCATCTATCGGGACAACCCCCGCATTCCTCACCGCCATGTCCACAGCAACTGGAACCGGTGGGAACGGGAGCGGTACTGGCATAACAGGCAGTGGAAACACGACCGTAATGATTGGCAGCATGAACGCCGCGAAGACAGGCGGGAACACCGTCAGGACATGAGGGAGCAAAGACATGAGCGGCGTGAGGACAGACGGGAACATCGGTAGAGCAAAAGGAAATCTGAAAACTCCATACGCTCCACCGCTTCTGAACGGGAAACTGGCAGACCGCGAATCAGCGGTCTGCCAGTTTCGCTCTCATAAACCCAATCAATGTATCCATCTGCTGCTTCAGCTTTTCGAACCCCTTAAACGTTAACGATTGGGGCCCGTCTGACAGTGCATGTTCAGGGTCAGGATGGACTTCAACCATAATGCCGTGAGAACCGACAACAGCAGCTGCAAGTGACAGGGGGCTTACCAAACTCCGCTTTCCGGTAGCATGGCTGGGGTCAAAGATAACCGGCAGATGACAACTCTCTGCAACAAGCGGAATGACCGAAAGGTCCGACGTATTTCTCGTAGCAGTTTCAAAAGTCCTGATGCCCCGCTCGCAAAGAATTACGTCCGGGTTCCCTTCAAGAAGAATATACTCGGCAGAAGCGAGCCATTCTTCAACGGTTGCAGACAATCCGCGCTTAAGGATCACCGGCTTTTTTATTCTTCCCACTTCGCGCAGCAGGTCAAAGTTCTGCATATTGCGTGCGCCGATCTGGAGGATATCAGCTTTCGATGCAGTCAGCTCAACCTGTTCAGGGCTCATCACCTCTGTTGCGACAAGAACGCCGACTTCCTTCCTGACCTCGTCAAGAATTTCTATGCCGACCTCACGCAGCCCCTGAAAACTGTGCGGGCTCGTACGGGGTTTGTACGCTCCGGCCCGCAGGACAGGAACTCCAAGTTTCTTGATGAACCTGGCTGTCTTGAATATCTGCTCTCTGCTTTCTATGGCACAGGGGCCGGCGATAAACAGAAAGGGCGATCGCCCGCCAGTCTTCACCTCTTTTGAAAGCCTGACGACGGAGTCTGCCGGATGAAAATCCCTGCTCACCAGCTTATACGGCTTGGTCACATGAATAATCTCAAGGATGCCCTTCAGGGTCCTGATCGGTCCATCATCGATCCACGACTGGTTTCCGATAATGCCGATGGCCGTACGTTCAGCGCCCGGTATGGCAACAGGCTGAAGCCCCATATTACTGATCGTGCTTTTTACCTTCTCTATGTCCTTGTCTGTTGCAGAATGATGCATTACGATAAGCATGGTTGAATCTCCTTCCGATGATCTCTATTCTATGAAATGGCAGTTCCAAAGATCAATGAGGCGCCTCCTTCCTATGGTATACTTTACCGATGTCAATGAAGCGGTTTTCCCTTCTTATTATCGTTTTGACGGGCTTTGTGTTCATTCTCCGGCCGGCTAAGGGGATGGCATCAGCTCCTGAACTCGAAATTAAACTTTTCAACAAAGGGTATGAATATCTTTTCTCCTATAAGCCGGAGCAGGCAGCCGAAACATTCAGAATATTTCTCAAGGAATTTCCGGAAAGTTCTATTCGGGACGCTGCCATGTTCTGGCTCGGCAAGACCCTCATCAGCACGAAACACTATAGCGAGGCAGAGCTGACTTTTCGGACAATACAAAAGGAATTTCCTGACAGTCCATTCATGGATTCAGCAGGCAGGCGTCAAAGAGCAGCAGAACCGCTCGCAGGTTGTGCATGAGGCTCCGTCCTCACCGCAGCTTGATCCCGAAGCGGTTGTCAGAATCGGAAACAGGGCTTATCGCCTTACACAGATCATCGAGTATCACGTCACCGCTTCAGCGGTCTTCAAGCGGTTTGGGATAATGGATATTGCGTGGAGAACCGGCAATCCTCTCGATGATTTCATAGCCGAAGAGCTTCTGTTTATGGAGGCAAAAAAGGCTCAGGTCACCATAGACGCAAAGAAACTGAAGGAGATGGCTGAAAGTCAGAAGCTTGGCGCTGCAGAGGCCGACTATCTCGATAAGGTTATGACCATTGCCAGATACATTGACATGCAATATGCCGACGATCCGACTGAAAAATGGATAGAGCTTATATCGGTTGACTACAAACCCGGAGATGCGGCAGCAAAGACCGTTCTTGCCACCGACCTGCAGAAGGCTGCAAGGGAGGGAACATCCTTTGAAGAAATCGGAAGGATGCATCCCGACGCGGTTAAATTTTCCCGCCTGAGCCTCGGGGATTTCAGCACAAAATACCGCGAAAAAAGTCAGATCATCCAGAAGCTCAATTTTCTGAATGAAGAGACCGTTGTCATCTGGTCGGAAAAAGGCTTTATGCTGATAAAGCCGATCTCGGTCCGCGTCCACTTCAGTCCCTTTGAGGAGTTGTCCACTCAGAAAAAAGAGAGGCTGAAAGCATTTCTCAGGCAGTGGTTCTCTGAGCACCGGAAATAACGAAAGGGCTATTTCATCTTCAATGCTTCAAGCGCATTCAGCTCGATCTTCGCCTTTGAGAGCCGCTTAAAATACTTCTTCACCTTCTCAAGGTCCCCCGCCTTCAGAGCCTTGAAGATGTCGCCCTCGAGTTCGGCAACTTCAAGCCGCTCATAGTAGTCCATCATCTCTTTTAGATGCGCAAGTACAATCATCCCGGTGATCATTGGATGGTTATTGGTGACGTTCGCATCCTTAAACCGCAGGCCATGTTCAAGCTCCACTTCAAGGCCGCGTCGGAACTCCTCAAGAGGTATTGCCATCTTCTCGGTGTTAACATGGGACAGAATGATCCTGGCCTCTTTGACGGTAACCTTATCGTCCCTGATTTTGGTCCAGTCCCTCAGTTTCAGTTCCTTGCAGACCCTTCTTACTTCTTCAAGCGTGATATAGTGCGGCAGTTTCATATCCATCCTCCTTCAATCCGTTATCAGATAGCAGTCGTTAATCCTTAAACTTTGCAGCCGTGCGATGATAGGAACGCTCAAGGTCACTGAGCATGGTGTCAAGCTCAGCCTTGGCCTTGTCCCACTTTTCCTCACCTGAATCTTTTAAATCACTAAGCTTATTCTTTGCCGCTTCGCTCTTTTTTCTGAGACGATCAGCTGCACGCGAGATCTTTTCCCTGGCAGCTGCACTCTTTTTCTCTGCCCTGACATAAAGCCGCGTCACTTTCGCCTCAAAGCGGTGCAGTTTCTCCTCGGTCTTCTTTTGGTACTGCTCCTTCTTTTGCTGAAGGTATGTGCCGGTAGTCTTTGCAGATTCTTTGATATCCGGCTTTCCCTCTGACGATGTCATTTCCTTCTTCTTTTCCGTGGATTGGTTTTGACCAAAAACAGGGGTACAGATCAGGCCCAATGCAATGACTACAGTAACAAGATATCGTAATTGTCTCACGTCAGCCTCCTGCCTATTCGTTTGAAGTATTTTACCAGTTCAGCTCCGATAGTGCGATTGCTATTTTCTGCCGGTATGCTCAATTCTGCTATAATTATTTTGGATGTCCATGAACGCCATAGAACTGTACAAGAAGCTCCCGAAGAAGAACTGCGGCCGATGCAGCCAAAAGACCTGCATGCCCTTTGCCCTTTCCGTGATAAAGGGTGAGGCGACCCTGTCAGACTGTCCCCTGCTTACCGCAGATGAGATAGGGGAAATGAAGAATTCCATATCGCGGGCCGACTGGCAGGAGGAGCTGATCCAGTCTCTGCGTCTGAAGATACAGGATGTTGACCTCGCCGCCCTTACCGCGGATCTTGGCGGTGTTTATCGCAACAACAGGCTCTCCATGCTTTGCCTGGGCCGGGAATTCGAGATATTCCCCGGGGGAGACATACGGACTCAGGGTCACATTACGCAATGGATCAAAATTCTCCTGCTCCACTATATCAACACCCATGGAAAAGCTGATCTTTCGGGCAGATGGGTCTCGTTTAGCGAACTCAAAAGCGGAATGGTAAAGGCAACGTCCTTTTTACGCGAGGCTGAAAACCCCTTAAAGGAGCTGTTTGAAACCAATTATGAAAAGACAGCAGCAGGGATCAGGAAACTCGGTGCAGCGCAGTCAGGCGACTTTCCGACGCCGAACGCCTGGATCCTTTTTCTTCTTCCCAAGGTCCCGGTCGTAATCCTCTACTGGCCTGAAGAGGACGAGTTCACTGCAAAGGTGAAGATACTTTTTGATAAGACCGCAGACAAATTCCTTGATGTCGAATCTCTTATGTTCCTTCTTGAGGGACTCGTGAAAAATATCGAGCGGGACCTTTCCCTTGACAACCGTGGATGACTGACATAAAATCCCATCTTCGGAACAGGCGTTTGAAACCATGACACAGAATAAGACAACAGGGATCTATTCCTCTATTCAGGCAGTCTATCTTTCCTTTTATTCGAGAGAGCTGTATCAGGACGTTGCGAGAAACTGGAATGGGCTCTGCCTCCCCTATCTCTTTTTTACCCTGATGCTCTTCTGGATTCCGGAGACCATGAATATGCACCGCACGGTTTCTGACTTTCTTGCCGACGAAGGTCCAAACTATGTTGAGCAGATACCGGTGATAACCATTGCAAAGGGAGAGGTCTCGATCAAAGAAGAGATGCCCTTTACGATTTACGACAAGAAAAATAAGACCCCTTTCGCCATAATTGATACGACAGGAAAAACAACATCTCTGGACAACTCCCCCGCACACGTACTCGTGACAAAAAATGCGCTTATCGTAAGAAAGGATGAAAAAGAGGTGCGCTCTCTGCCCCTTTCCGACGTCGGGGACACGACCATAACCAAAACGCTTATCTATGAATGGATTGAGATCATCAAGAACCTCATCCTTGCCGTGTTCTTCCCTCTCATTCTGCTTTTATCATTTGGATTCCATATTATGCAGGTGATCCTTCTGTCGTTTCTGGGCGGGAATTTCGCAAAATATTTCCATGTCAACCTTGGGTTCAGGACGTTGATACGCCTCTCAGCGGTTGCCTTCACCCCGCCGCTGCTCCTTGAGGCAGTGCATGCCATTCTCGATATCGCGTATCCCTACAGTTCGCTGATGTCCTTCATCATCGCCGCAGGGTATCTCTATTATGCTGTGGGGTCAAACTCGGAAAAGATGCTCAATCCGATCAGAAATAAACCCTGACCTCTCTGGCCCATACGTTCAGGATGACGGCTTGCCATGAGGGACAAATTTGGTCATTACGGCAGCAGCTATCAGCACCATGACCAGGGCGTTCATCGCAGAGAAAAGACCAAAACTGTCCGCCATAAGTCCCGTGATCATCACACCCATGCCGCCTATGCCGAGTGCGAACCCGATCATGATCCCGGAGGCCATGCCGATATGCCTGTGCATAATCTCATGCATCATCACCATCGTAACAGAGAACGATCCCATGACGGAAAAACCGAAGCAGAAAAGAAACACCAGGGCAACAGGACCGGTGGTATGGAGAAAGGCATACAGCAGCGGCGCTGCCAGCAGAAGAGAAGCCAGCGTAACCTGTTTTCTGCCAAAGCGGTCAGAAAGAGTGCCGCCCGCAAACTGCCCGGCAACGCCGGCAAGAAGCATGAGCGAAAGCAGAGAGTTGGACCGCAGCACAGAACTGCCGGCCTGAACGAAATAGCTCGGCAGATAGCTCAGAACAGAGAAATAGACCCATGACCGCAAAACAGCAACCATGATAAGAACGACCGCAGGCCTGAGATCGTTGAAACTGAAGGGATGCATCTCCCGAATGCTGCCTCTGACCAGATCTGAGGAAAGCCTCCAGATAAGAGCCCCCATTAAAATACCGGGGACCGCGATATAGAACATGCCCGCCTGCCCCAAAGACGAGGTAAGCGCTCCTATCAGCACAGGGCTTATCGCAAAACCGATATTACCGCCTATGATAAAAACAGACATGACCCTCCCCCTTGCGCCGGTTGAGATACCGGAGATGGCCGACAACGCCTGAGGATGGAACATGGCGGGACCGAGGCCGGCAAGGGTTGCTAAAGCAAGCAGCATCTCATAGCTCTTTGCCATGCCCATGAGCCCAACGAAGACGCCTGCCCAGATCAGACCCAGTGCTCCAACCCATCTCGCCCGGTATCTGTCGATTGCATAGCCCAAAAACGGCTGGGAAACAGATGAGGTAAGCGTGAAAAAAGTGACCAGCAATCCGGCTGAAGCATACGACAGGCCGGAACCAGCAATCAGCACCGGCAGAAACGGCGGCAGTGCGTTCATATAGATGTCATCGACAACGTGGCCTGCGGTAAACGTAGCAAGGATGCTACGGTCTGATAACTGCCGCTTCATCTACGGTTTTCTCAGGAGTGCAGACCGCGTGAAAATAGTGTCATGATTCTTTTCAAGGCTGAACCCCAGGGACCGGAAGATCGATACGGTCGCCTCCATAGCCCTGCGGTTCACCTCGACTGAAGGTTCATAGATAGAAAGTACTCCGCCACTCCTGAGGGTTTCGGCAATAATGGAAGCCGCCTCTTTCTTGCGCGCTATTTCATGAAAACTATAATAGAGCAGACAGACATCTGCCATATCATGAGGCAGGTCAACTGAGGCGATATCCTCCTGTACGATCTCTACCGCACCGGCAAACCTCTGCGCTCTCTTCCTGAGCTTTCTTACCATGCCCGGCTGAAGTTCGACCGCGATCACTTTTTTCGCCCGCTTTGCAATGGCTTCGGTAAAAAAACCATTTCCCGCGCCGATCTCAAGGACAACCGATTCCGGTGTTATACAGGATTCATCAAGCACCCTGCTCCGGTCAGTGAAGGCTTTCCTGACCGGGTTGTAGAGGATAAAAGAAAACCATGAGGGGCAGACAAAGGACATCAGATGCCCTCTGCAGCGCGTGATGAGATTAACCGGACATGTTGGCAATACATGATACGTTAAGAATAGATTCTTTTCTCCGCAAATGCAACAACACTACAGAGAGGATGATTAATCAGTGCAGAGCATGTCTTTGGTCATAATGACGATCTCATCGTCCGCGCTTTCGATCGCGTCGCAGACCCGTGCCATATTAAGCACAAGGTCGCTCTTCTTGACCGGCAGTTTCTTATCTGCCACGACGCAGACCAGCTTCATCAGCCCTATCGTGATGGCCTTGCCATCGCTCTTTTTGAAAGAGAGGGTCTCCTTCTTTTTCATGTCATCCTTGGAATAAAAGTCGGCGATGCGCTTTGTAAACAATGCAGAAGCCTGCTCCATCAGCTTCGGCATCTCCCGGCAGTCGCAGATGACCATAAAATCATGAGTGCTCAGTGTGCCGGCAAAGCCGTTTTTGCGGGAATCGGCAGAAGTCTTCAGAATGGCAGCCGCCCACTGGATAATATCCGCATGCCTGTTCGGACCGTACTTGATGAGGTATGACTGGATGTTTGATATCCGCACATAGGCGACAGAGTATTTGCCCATCCTGGGATATATCTCCTCAAGCTTCCTGAGGATCGCTGATTTGTCCGGCAGACCGGTCAGGTAATCAGGCCAGAGATACGGATTGTTCTGCCTCTTGCGAAGGTCTGCGATATATTTTCTTGCCTCTGAAAGCCCCACGGGTCACCTCCATTATTTCTTTTATCTTCAATAGGTAATACCGCATTTTCAGGCAGCTTGTCAACTTGAAGTTCCATTTATCAGGTAGGCTCGCCGAGACGATCACCTGCATATAAATATGGTCTGTCCAGCGATGCCATACTCAGCATTCAATAAGAGCCTTATCCTCGTTGACATTTGTTTTGATCCAGCGTTTCACGGACTTTCTTCAGAAGATCCATGGGAGATATCGGTTTATAAACGATAGCAGCGTCGCTGAGAGATATTTTGTCCCTGACCGTGTCAGGGGAATATCCGCTCGCAAAGATGACCTTGATCGCGGGCTTAATCTTCTTAAGCTTATCATAGACCTCTTTGCCGCTTTTCTTCGGCATAACGAGATCGGTAAGCAGCAGGTCGATCCTGTCTTTATTGTCCTGAAACTTGTGAATAGCATCTTCGCCGTCAAAAGCCACAATTACGGTATAGCCGAACTCCTCGAGCACTGAGCCTGACAACTTTCTCAGTATCTCATCATCTTCAGCCAAAAGTATTGTCTCGGTGCCTCCTTCCGGGCAGTCCGGCTCTTCGGTAATTGCCGTCTCCTGCAGCGCAGCGGCCGCAACCGGCAGATACACCTTAAAAGCGGTCCCCTCCCCAGGCTCACTATATACGTCGATAAACCCGCCGTGCTGCTTGATAATGCCATAGATAATGGCCAGGCCAAGTCCTGTACCTTTACCAACCTCTTTTGTTGTAAAAAAAGGCTCAAATATCCTCTGTCTGGTCTCTTCGTCCATGCCAATACCGTTGTCGGTAACAGTGATCATGCCATAACGCCCGGGCGTCCCATACCCATGCCGTTTTGAAAAGCCCTCGTCAAGCCGCACCTGATCTGTCGTAACCGCAAGGATACCACCGTTGGGCATGGCATCTCTGGCATTTGTGGCAAGGTTCATCAGGATCTGCTCTATCTGATTGGGATCAGCAGATACCATAATGGAGTTTTCGTGCAGATTCGTCCGGAACTCGATATCCTCGCCAATTACCCTGCGCAGGAACATCTCGCTTTTATTCAGAAGCGTATTCAGGTCCACCTGCTTTCTTATGCTCATCTGTCTTCTGCTGAAGGAAAGAAGCCCCTGCGTAAGATAGGCCGCCTTGTCCGCAGCAACAAGCATATTTTCAACATTCTTTCTGAATGGGTTATCCGGTTCCATCTTCATGGCCGCAAGCTGGCCGTACCCGATGATAGCGCTCAGTATATTATTGAAGTCATGGGCAATGCCGCCGGCAAGGGTGCCGACCGATTCCATCTTCTGGGACTGTCGGAGCTGCTCTTCAAGCTTTTGGTGTTCCGTGATGTCCCTGCCTACCCGTATTACATTGACCACCCCGTCCGGACCCATTACCGGCACAGTCCGGACCTCAAGTTTTCTGGCTTGCATAAGTACATGTTTTTCAACCGTATGGCCGGACTGGAAGCTTTTCCTGGCTGGGCAATCCTCACATATCTCATCACGATTAAACCAGAGCCGATAACAATATTCTCCCTCCATCGCAAGCGGATCGAGTGCAATTCTTTCACCCGCAACGCGGTTTGCCCAGAGTATTTTGTAATCGGAAGAGAGGAGCGTAATGCTGTCCGGAATAGCATTGAGCAGGGCGGTAAACTGACTGGACATAATGCGAAACATCTTTTCGCTATCTGTCAGGTTTTTCTCTGCCTGCTTGCGAGCGGTAATATCTTCCGTAATTCCCAGGAGCTTTTCGACAACGCCCTGTTTGTTTATGATCGGGACAAAACATGACTTATAGATCTGTCCCTGCGACCCATTAGACTTAAATTCAAAATAACCGTTTTCCCCTTCATACGCGCGCTGGAGAAGCCCCCCTATACGCTCTCTGTCTTCAGGGCTTACCGCATCAAGATATAATAATCCCTGCACGTCTCTTTCAGCATGGAACCCCATCATCGAAAGCCCCGCACTGTTCATGGAAATAATCCTGCCGTTTATGTCTATCTCATGGATACAGACCGGGGAGTTATTAACCATGGTACGATATCGCTCTTCACTCTGTCTCAAGGCTATGGCGTTTTTCTCCTGCCTCTGTGACCGCGAAAGGATCAGCCCGGCCCCTGCCAGCCAATAGATAAAATACAGAAAACCCTCTTTTGCCATCGATTTATACATGCCGGCATAAAAAGGCTGCATGGGGATTGATGCACTTATCGCACCCCTGATATCACCTTCCTGATATCCCTGAAAGGCATGACACTTCAAGCAGGCCTTATCAGTCCTGAGAGGATGCATGGCCCTCAAATATTTTTTCCCTCCCAAAACTTCCACTGAAGCTACTTCGGTCGCCCCCCGCTCAAACGCCTTGAGCGCTCCAATCTCCCAGTCATCAGCCCTGTTTTCGGGACGCAGCAGCTTAAGGCTCGTTATATGGCCCCGTATGCCGGTTTCGGCGTTTTCAAGTTCGTGTATCTGACGGGTCATGTACGCAGGATTGATAAGGGTAAGTTTCTTCCCGGAAGGGGTTTCGATGTCCCTTTCCGGTATCTGCGTCAGATAGGGATTTGGCGGAGTCTTTTCTGTAACCAGCGCATATACGCCGCCATGCTGCGCATTCCACTTGCGGTAGGTGATATCTTTTTCGATCAGAGAACGGCCGGCAATGAGAGCGCTCTCCTCGGCATCTTCCCAATGATCGTACGCTTCATAGGAAAACATGACAAGGAGCAGAACAGTCCATGCAAATAGAGCACGTCTGCTCTTGCTGATCAGGGACCCAAAGCCTAAGAAGTTTTCTTCTGTCATATCTTATCGCTGACAAGCAGCGTACGTTTCGCTCATTACTGACAATTTCTGATCACGTCGTAACTTATCCGGTCAAGGGGAAGGACCTTATCGACCCCACCCATTTTAATAGCCTCTTTTGGCATACCGAAAACCACCGACGTTGCCTCGTCCTGGGCAATCGTGTAAGCACCGGCATCCTTCATCTCCCGCATACCCTTTGCACCGTCGTCCCCCATGCCGGTCATGATGACGCCAACCGCGTTTTTGCCTGCATACCGTGCCGCTGATCTGAAAAGTACATCGACAGACGGGCGATGACGACTGACAAGAGGGCCTTCTTTTATCTCGACATAGTATCTCGCACCACTGCGTTTCAGAAGCATATGAAAATTGCCCGGCGCAATGAGCGCGCGCCCGCGGATGACCGTATCATTGTCTTCCGCTTCTTTCACGGTAATCTGACAGAGCGAATCGAGACGCTTTGAAAATGCGGTGGTAAAGTGCTCAGGCATATGCTGCACGATAACGATACCCGGACTGTCAGCAGGAAACGATTCAAGGAAGACCCTGAGCGCCTCTGTACCGCCGGTGGATGCGCCGACAACAACCACTTTTTCGGTCGTCTGGATCATGGACTTCGAGGATGCCTTTTCGATAACAGCATCAGCGGTAAGCTTGGGTGTCACTTTCATCGGAGTCTTTGATATGAGCTTAACGCGAGCCACTGAAGCAGCCCTGACAGCATCGCAAATACGCAGGCGTGATTCCTCGATAAACTGCTTGGTCCCCATTCGGGGCTTCTGAATGATCTCGACTGCGCCGTATTCCATCGCCCTGAGCGCTGTCTCCGAACCTTGTTCCGTCAGGCTCGAGCACATGACTACCGGTATCGGATGCTGGCTCATCAGTTTCTGCAGAAAGGTCAACCCATCCATGCGGGGCATCTCTACATCAAGCGTAATAACGTCGGGTATCTCATCGCGCATCCGCTCCGCGGCAATAATCGGATCTGCTGCGGTTGCCATGATCTCGATGCCGGGGTCTGACGACAGTATCTCTGAAAGCGTCTGGCGAACAACAGCAGAGTCATCCACGATAAGTACTTTTATTTTTTTATTTATACCCATTCGCTCCTACCTCAGTATTTATCGACACCTATACGTTCGATTCTTCAAGCTCAGTCCTTCTGACCCGTTTCAGGAATACTTCTCCTGTATGGGTATAAAACAGGATCTTCCGGCCCTGCATGCCGCCTATATCGGCCTTCAGGATCTGCAGCTTCTCTGCATCGAGTATCCTGATGGCAGCCTGAATGTTCAGATTGCCGATCGTGTTAGCTTTTCGGCCTTCGTCCAGCGGTGAAAACATATCGGCACCACCAAAGAGCTTGACCTCCATTTCATGGTCGCCGATCCCATATCCTCTGATTTTGCCAAGCATAAGCCTTATGGAACAATCAACGTATCTGAAAGCATTTCCGCAACTGTTGTCACAAGGCTTGTCATCCTTGCAGTTTGGAAGAAGACCGTGGCATATCGCGCCTATTTTCAGCCGGGGACAGAACATGGTCACCGATACGCATGACCCGAGCACTGTCGTGACAACCGTCGGGCTGTCAGTGATATATAATTCTCCGGGCTTGAGATATACGGCAGGAAGATCAGTTACCGGCGCCTTCATAACGGCTTTCTGTAGACCGTGCTGCCGACAGAAACGAGCGGCACATTCAGTCCATTTAATGTCTCTGAATGGCCCATGAAGAGGTATCCCCCTGGCGCCAGATGTTCGCAGAAGCGGTTTATCAGCTTTTCCTGTGTCTGCCGGTCAAAATAGATGATGACATTTCGGCAGAATATGACGTCCATCGGCTCCCGCATGCCAAAATCACCCTCCATAAAATTCAGTCTCCGGAATCTGACCAGAGAGCGCAGTTTCGGTGACATCCTCACCAGATCACTGCTTTTGTTCCTGCTCCTCAGGAGATATTTCTTCTTCATCTCCAGCGGAACGGTCTCGACCCTCTCCATCTCATATACTGCCCTGACCGCCTTCTCAAGGACCTTGGTCGAAATATCTGTCGCAAGAATCATAAAGCTCAGTCCCGGATACTGCAAAACCGCCTCACTCATGACCATCGCCAGGGTATAGGGTTCTTCTCCTGTTGAGCAGCCTGCAGACCAGATATTCAGACTGCGACGGGTTCTGAGATCGGTCATACGTAAAAGCTCAGGCAGCACCGTATTTACGAGATATTCGAAATGCCTCGGCTCCCTGAAAAAATCGGTCTTGTTTGTAGTGACCTCATTGATCATCTGAAAGAGCTCATTTTCGATACCCTTCGGGCTGAGCAGATAGTCACAGTATTCTGCAAAGGATTTCATGCAGAGTTCTCTCAGCCTTTTCCTGAGCCTTGCCTCAAGCATGACCTTTTTGGCATCGCTCATCTTTATGCCGCATTCATGATAGATGACCTCGCTCAGACGGCTGAAGTCACGGTTCGACATGACTGCCGTAAAGGTCTGCGGATTGTATTCTGTATTCTGCTCTTTCATAACATAATTATCATGGTATCCTGCCCCCTTCCACCAAGAAGGGGGGCTGAACAGTTACTACGCACCCTCTTTTGCACCCTGGACCATAGCGAGTTCTTCTGATGAGAATATCTTGTCGATATCAAGGATCATGATAAAGTGGTCGTCTTTCTTGCCCATCCCTTTTATGAACTCGGTCCTGAGCCTCGTCCCGATCCTCGGCGCA